>CADBGC010000138.1 GCA_902794055.1 uncultured Eubacteriales bacterium
TGCCCAGGGAGCGGAGGATCGCTCCTGCCGGGCGCGATAGTGACGGAGGCCGCTCTCGACAAGCTGCCCTCCTATAAGAACACCTATGATTTTTATTATCTGAAGAGCGGAGCGGGAGGGGAAAAGGTTTGGGAATTTGCCTCGACCTCATTTGAAGGCTTCGCTTCATGGCGAACCGGTCTGTACGAGCGGCTTCAAGTGAAACACGATGAAAAGCGCCCCGCAGAGGAATGGAACGTCAATGCCTTCACAAATCCGCTTTGGGGAAGCTCGGGCGTGTACCGTTATGTGACCATCATACTGATGGTTATGGGCGTGTGCATACTGACCTATCTAATGGCATCGTATCTTTCAAAGCGCAGGCAGTTTTTCATGCGCATGAGGGAGATTGGCGCAACGAGCCGCGACGTTTGGCGCATGGCGGCGTATGAATGTGTTGTAAGCGCCCTGCCGTATGCGGCTGCTTCGCTGGCTTTTGCGTATCTCACGGCGATGCTCGCGGCATTCTTCTTCTCGAAGTCGCTTGATTCAAGCTTTTCACTCATCATCAAATCAAAAACGCTTCTTATCATCGTTGGCGCGATACTGCTTGTTCTCATCCTTGCGCTTGCGGCCGCGCTTATTATCTATTCATCAAGAGGAATATCGGAGCGGAAGAAGGCGCTTTCAAAGCGTGCCGCGGCTAAGCTGCGCACAAGGGCGTTAAAAAAGCGGAAACGCGGAAGCCGGTATCTCTCCCTTTTTGAAACGCTTAAAAGAAATAGGTGCGTGCATCCGTTTAAAACGGTGCTTCTGCGTATCGCCTGCATCCTCATCGGCGCCATGATCCTGCTGTCGTCCATGCAGGTCTATTCGCAAACCTATATTTATCTGAGTCTGAAAAACGCGCCAACGGATCTGATCGGCGGCTTCTCCGATGCGTACAACCGAAAAGTCTATGGATATGTGGACACAGAGCCGCAATGGAACGTCACCGGAACGCAAAGGGTGGATTCGAGCAAGCAAACGCTGTCGGTAGCCGCATCTGCATATTCGGTTCAAAATCTGCTTGATGAAAGCTTCATAGGTGAGCTTTCATCGCTCCCGGGCGTTGCAGGAATCGTTATTGGAATGGAGGATGCGGATCATACCCTCGAATGGGCCGGCAAATGGAGCGATGCTTTCCACGAGGAATGCATCATGCGCGGCCTCGATTACATTTCAAAAAAGGATAAGCTCAAGCTTGAGTATAACCGCAGTCATTTCGACGATATGCGCCGCTATGTTGATAACTCCATCTATATGCTTCAATGCTCCGATATGGGCGAGGATGTATGGAAGGCCGCGGAAAAACATCTGTTTTCGGGAGCCGACAGGGAGGCATTTCTAAACGGCGAGCAGGTGATAGTGTTTGTGGATCAGGATCTCTACTGCGTGAATGAAGCAAATATCGCAAGCTCAAGTGCATATATGACACGCGAGGATTTTGCTTCTTCAAGCGAAAACCTTTGGAAGAGCTTGCCCTCGTTCTCGGCGGGGGATACCGTTTTCATAAATAACTTGAATCAGGACGGCGGGGGAACCGAGGTAAAGGTCGCGGCGGTGCTGCCAATGACGGATCATACTCAACCCGATATGTTCGCTTTGAGCAACAACGAAAACAGCAGGCCGATATTCGTTACCGTTGGCTCGATGGCGCTTGCCGAAAGAGTGCTGAGAGCGGACGGGCTTGAATTCGGAGCTAATGTGTTCGGCATAAAGCTTGATTCGATAGCGGAAAGCGAGAATACGCTCAAGCTCGTTTCCAAGCTCTGCGCTGAAAACCGTGTTCGGTATTATGACACCGTTGAGGATCAGATCGAGAGCAGAAATTACTGGATAGACATTTTGCTGACCTATGGCCTCTTCACAGTAATACTGCTCGTGCTGTACGCATTCATTGTAACCGGCATAGCAAAAGAAAATGAACTTTCGCTTGCTTTGAAGTATGAGGCGCTGCACCGCGCGGGCTTGACCGTTCCGAAAATGAGATCGCAGAAGCGCTTGGATGCCGTTTTGCAGAGCCTATGGCAGATTTTGTCGTTTCCGCTGTACGTCCTTATAAACTTTGCGCCGAGCTTGATGAAGCTTGGCGAAAACGCCGCGAGAGCGGGAACGGGTCGGCTCGATCAGATGAAACTGCTTGTAAAAAGCTGGTTTACGAACGACTTTACAGATCCCAAAGTCGCGCTCGGCATAGTGCTCGTTTTGATGCTGATGCTTGCTGTGATAAATGGCAGGCTTGAATACCGCGATGGGCGAGACCGCAAAAAGCTTCTGAAAGGAGATAAAAGCTATGGAGAATCGGAAATATGTGCTTGAAGCAAAGGGAATAAGCCGCACCTACAAGGGCGAGGTTCCAGTTCATGCTCTGAAGGAAACGAACATTGCCTTCAGGGAGGGCGAGTTTGCGGCGATCGTAGGAAAAAGCGGCTCGGGCAAGTCCACGCTTTTGCGCATTCTCGCCACGCTCGATGTTTCCGATACGGGAGAGCTGTATATCGAGGGTGAGAACGTAACGGCGCTCAACGATGCGCTTCTTGCGCGCTTCAGAAGGCGGCGCATCGGATTCATCTATCAGGATTACAACCTTTTTCCTGAGTATACGGCGTATGAAAACGTCGTTTTCCCGATCCATCTCGATGGGCGCACCGAGGACAGAGCTGCGATAGAGGCGCTCATGGATAAGCTCGGCATACTTCACTGCCGCGATAAATTCCCGCACGAGATGAGCGGCGGGGAGCAGCAGAAAACCTCGGTTGCAAGGGCGCTTGCCACGGAACCCGCGATCATTCTTGCCGATGAGCCAACCGGCAACCTTGATTCCGAAAGTGCGAGAAATGTTGCCGAGCTGCTTAGCTTCTGCTCGAAGGAGTACCGCAGAACGATCGTTATGGTAACGCACGATCAAAGCATGGCGGACTATGCGGAGCGCATAATTCGCATAGCAGACGGCGTGGTTTCCGAATGACAAACGGAAAGAAGATGCCTTCGCTGTATTTTCCGCTTGACAATTTCGCAGAATAGTAATAAAATAAACTGGTATAATAAAATACGGGCTGTGAAGGAAAGAGTAGAGCTCTTCCACCGCGAGGGAGGATTCAAACGAAGGCTCCCGCAAGAGATACGCCGGTTGGTGCAAGGCGAAGCGAAAAGGGCTTGAACATGGCTCCCGAGCCCCCGAGGTGAACTGCTTTTGCTTCAGCCTCGGCGTGTGCGCACGTTACAGCGCTCAATGAAGCCCGCGTTTTCGCGGGGAAATAGGGTGGTACCGCGTTATTAACGCCCCTGTGTCCGTTCGGATGCGGGGGCTGTTTTTTAGTGAATGGTGAATAATGAAGGGTGAATAGTGGAGGTCGAAATCCCACGGGGATTTCTTCAAAATTTACGCTTTGTTATCGCGGTTATCAGGGAAATCAGCCGCCAAAGCCGAAAAAAGGAAAATATTTGTTAGGTAAAGGAAAAAGAAAATGGAAAACAAGAAAGCACCGTATTACATCACGACTCCCATCTATTACCCGAGCGCAAATCTGCATATCGGGCACACCTACTGCACCGTCAACACCGATGCACTTGCGCGTTACAAGCGCCTGACCGGGCATGAGGTCTATTTCCTCACCGGCGCGGACGAGCACGGCCAGAAGATCGAGCGCAAGGCAGAGGAGGCGGGCGTAACGCCGCAGCAGTTCGTGGACGATATCGTTAAGGGCTTCCACTCCCTTTGGGAGCTGATGGACATTTCGCACGACGGCTTCGTGCGCACCACGGACGACTATCATATCGCCTGCGTTCAGAAGGTTTTTAAGAAGCTCTACGAGAAGGGCGATATCTATAAGAGCAGCTATAAGGGAATGTACTGCACGCCCTGCGAAAGCTTCTGGACGGAGACTCAGCTCAAGGAATCCGGCGGCGTTTGCCCCGACTGCGGCCGCCCCGTTGAGGAAGTGCAGGAGGAGAGCTATTTCCTGAACGTCAGCAAATACGCACCCCGCCTCATAGAATACATAAACGAGCATCCCGATTTCATTCAGCCCCCCTCGAGGGCGAAGGAGATGCTCAACAACTTCCTTCTGCCCGGCCTTGAGGATCTTTGCGTATCCAGAAGCACCTTCAAATGGGGCGTTCCCGTTGATTTCGACGAGAAGCACGTAATTTACGTTTGGTTCGATGCGGTTCTCAACTATCTCTCCAAGCTCGGCTATCTCTCGGAAAACGACGAGCTGTATAGAAAATTCTGGCCTGCAAGCGTGCATATCGTGGGCAAGGAGATAATCAGATTCCATACAATCGTTTGGCCCATCATGCTGATGGCGCTGGATATCCCGCTTCCCAAGCAGGTCTACGGTCACGGCTGGCTCGTGCTGGACGGCAAGAGGATGGCCAAATCCTTCGGAAACGTCGTCGATCCCGTCAAGCTCGTGGAGCGCTACGGCGTGGACGCGATCCGCTACTTCCTGCTCTCCGAGTTCCAGTTCGGCACGGACGGCAACTTCAACAACGAGATCCTGATCACCCGCATCAACAGCGACCTTGCAAACGACCTCGGCAACCTGCTCTCGCGCACCGTTGCGATGATCGAAAAATACTTCGGCGGCGAAGTACCCGAAGCCAAGGTCTATGTTCCCGAGGAGGACGAAACGATCCTGCCCGCTGCCAAGTCGCTCTATGAGAAGGTCGAGGCCGCGATGAACGCCGTTCACCCGAACGAGGCGCTCGGCGAGATATTCAAGCTGATCAGGCTCTGCAATAAGTACATCGACATCACCGCGCCCTGGGTGCTCGCAAAGGACGAAGCCAATAAGGATCGCCTCGGCACCGTGCTCTACAACCTCGCCGAGTGCATGAGGATAGTTGGCGTGGCGCTCCGGCCCTTCCTGACCCGCACCTCGCCGAAGATCTTCGCTCAGCTCGGCATCACCGATGAGAAGCTGATGAGCTTCGATTCGATCGCCGAATTCGGACTCCTTCCAGTCGGCACCAAGGTCGTAAAGGGCGAGGCGCTGTTCCCGCGCATAGATATAAAGAAGGAGATGGAATATCTCGAGAGCCTGCTCCCGAAAGCCGAGGAAAAGCCCGAAGCCAAGCCCGAAAAGCCCGAAGCCAAGGCGGAGAAGCCCGCTGAGGCAGCGGCTGAGGAAAAGCTGCCTGAGATAAGCTACGATGATTTTGCAAAGCTCGATCTGAGGCTCGCTAAGGTAGTCGCCTGTGAGGAAGTGCCGAAGTCCAAGAAGCTTTTGAAGTTTACCCTCGATATGGGCGGCGAACAGCGCACCGTTCTCTCCGGCATCAAGAGTTGGTTTGGAACGGACGATCTCATCGGCAAAACCGTGGTCGTGGTCGCAAACCTCGCGCCCAAGGTGATGGCGGGCATTGAGAGCCACGGCATGATCCTCTGCGCCAGCGACGCCGGCGACGAGCATCTTTCCCCACTCACCACCATGAGCGAGATGGAGAGCGGACTTAAGGTTCGCTGAGCATTAAGTAAGCTCTGAATTGAAAAATATCTATGAAAACGACAGGAGGCCGCCCCAAGGCGGCCTCTCAGCCTACTGACAAAGCCCGCGATTTAGCGGGCTTTGCCATATAAAAAAGCGTATAGCGCGGCGAAGCAGCATTGAAAAAGCACGGTACTCCTTT
>CADBGC010000139.1 GCA_902794055.1 uncultured Eubacteriales bacterium
GATCTCGCGGCCAACGCTGGTCTCGAGGTCATGGAAGCTGGGCAGGCAGTGGAGGAAGATGCAGTCGGGGTTGCCGGTCTTCTTCATCATGTCCATGGTTACGCGATAGGGGGTGAGCAGCTTGATACGCTCCTCGAACTGATCCTCTTCGCCCATGGATACCCAAACGTCGGTATAGATCGCATCCGCGCCCTTAACGTCGTCGATATTCTCGGAGAACTCGATCTTCGCGCCGGTGGTCTTTGCAAGCTCCTTCATCTCCTCAACGAGACCCTCTTCGGGGAAGAGGCTCTTGGGAGCGATGCCTACGAAGTGCATGCCGAGCTTTGCGGAGATGATCATGAGGGAGTTGCCCATGTTGTTGCGGGCATCGCCAACGTAAACGAGCTTGACCTTGTTGAGGGGCTTTGCAACGTTTTCCATGATGGTGAGGCAGTCCGCCAGAACCTGAGTGGGATGATACAGGTCGGTGAGGCCGTTCCATACGGGAACGCCGGCATGCTTGGCGAGCAGCTCAACGGTCTCCTGCTTGAAGCCGCGGAACTCGATGCCGTCGTAGAAGCGGCCGAGAACCTTCGCGGTATCCTCGAGGGACTCCTTCTTGCCCATCTGGCTGTTGGAGAGGAAGGTCACGTTTGCGCCCTCGTCGAAGGCGGCAACTTCGAATGCGCAGCGGGTACGGGTGGAGGTCTTCTCGAAAAGAAGAACGATGTTCTTGCCTTCGAGCAGGTCGCCCTTGATGCCGGCGCGCTTCTTGGCCTTCAGATCGGCGGAAAGGTTGAGGAGGTAGCGGATCTCATCGGGGGTGAAGTCCTTGAGGGTGAGCAGGCTGCGGCCTTTAAGATTGACGGGCATGGTAAATCTCCTTTTAAATAGGTTTTAATTGTCTTTTTTCGCAAAACGGCAGAGCCGTCGCTGCCGCTAAATTATAACACATGCTTTTCAATATGAAAAGCCGAAAAAAGCCCGAAAACGGTATATTTTCGGGCTTTTGGAGCATTTTTTCGGTTTTTTCAATGATTGATGGGCTTTTGAAGTGCAAATGCCGAGATCACCGCCCCTGTCGAGCGAAGACTCAAGCTTGCGGCGCGGCGTTTTCGGCGTATTCGCGCATGGTGGTGAAGCTGCAATTTTCAAGGATATTCAAAAGCTCGTCCTCGGAAAGATTCGTTGTTATATCGATGCGGTGCGAGCGGATATTCGTAATGCAGTAATCGTTTATGCCGCGCTCGTCCTTGCGGCTTGAGCGAATGAGATAGTTGAGCTCGGAGCCTATTAGCGAAGGGATATCCGCGAGCTTGCCGCCGTTTCTTAGCTCGGTGCGCTTATCGGCCTCGGCATCGCTGCTTTCAAGGGCAATATTGAACGCAATATACCGCCCGTCATCGGCCCCGCTTTTAAAATGCACATGAAATGAGCCGTCATCAAAGCGCAGATTTGAACTGTCGAAAACAAAGCCATCGATATTCGGAAACGGCAGAGCATCGATCGCTGCAAGCACCCGCTCCGCATCCTTCCTGCCGCTCACTCCGTTCATATCGTAGCTTTTGTTTCGGAGCAGATCGGAAAACTCAACGCCGCCTTTTTCAGTCAATACGGCAAAATCGCGAAATTCACCGATACCGTTGAAAACCACCTGCTCGGGCGGGGGAACGGTCGGATGCAGCGAATCTGCATCGCCGGAAAACACGGAACAGCCAAGCGATAAAAGCATCGCCGCAATAAGCAGTCCAAGCGCGATTCGGGGAATTCTCATATTCAAGCCTCCTGCAAGCATCCAATCGGAGCTTTGCTCAAAAGCGAGCTTCGCTGCCTTCAATGATGTAACGGGCGGGATGCGGCGGCGGTTGCCGTTCCGATAGTGTAAAGCCTTTTTGCGCTTACTTTGCGGCTGATTGCCCTCAGTCTTCAAACAGCAGCGACAGGCTCGCCGCCGCTTGGGCAAAATCGTAGCAGAAGCCATGCTCGCGTGCGAACCAAGCGGGAATGATATTATCGTACGCGGGGCAGATGCAGACGCCGTAAAACTTATCCTTATCGTCCTCGCCGGAATTATCCCTGAGCAGCATGGTGTAGCTTTCGCCGACCTTCATCGGGAACTCGTTATCAAAAACGCAGAATTCATATTCCTTGCCCTTGACGGGAGCAAGTTCAACCTCTCCGCCTCCCGCATCGTGGAGCGCAGCGAGATCGGTTATCTGCTTTCCGAGCTTTTCGGAGAATAAAGCGAGCGTATCCTCGATGTTGTCAAACCGAATGTGGTTGTACTGATACAGGCGCTTTTTCTGCCCGCGCTTCACCCCGAGCGTGTTGTATTCTTCCGCAACGTCCGTTATGCGGATCTCATATTCGGTGTGACCATCAAAATGCCCGATTTTACCCCGATCTTCATACTCTCCTTGAACAATGTACTCGCAAAAATTGCGGCAGGAAAGCACCTCGACCTTGACGGCGGCGGCGGGAGGGTTCCCGTCCTCATACGAGCTCCAAAGCCCTTTAAAGTTGTCCGGTATGCTGATGTAGCACGAAACCCCGGGACGCACGATGTTTTCAACAAGCTCTTCATAGGGAACAAGATCCGCCCTCACGGTCGAACAGCCTGTAAGCGAAACGATAGCGGCGATGAGCATAGGTATTACGAACAGCGCGGCAAGGATAATGCACACGATGCGAACGACGTTTCTTGAGTTGTTCATATTCCATTTCCTTTCGGTTGCTTTGGCGTTTTTACGACGGAGCGACAGGCGCATTTTCCTTAAAAAACGAGCCCCTTGGCAAAGTGCAGGTATAAAAGCAGCGCGATGCCGCCGAGCAGCACAAAAAGGCAGAGAAGAAGCAGGATATCCGCCGCTTCGAGCCTTGTTCGCTTCTTAGAGGATGAGGCGCGGCGCGGTCTTGCACGCGTGCTTTTTTTAGCCGCGCGGGAAGCGGAACGGCTTTTGACGCGGCTCTGCGGCCTGCGCTTTATCCGAGCGCGGCTCACGCGTTTTATGCGCCTTGAAAGCCTCTTTTTCACACGCAGCTCCTCCGCAAATTTGCCGTCAGGACTATTTTAGCACAGCGGGCAGGCGTTTTCAAGGCGCGGGGCGGCGCTCGGCGTTGCGTTTTCAAGCAATTTATGATAAACTCTTGAAAGTACTGCGTTTTTGCGGCGGAAGGCCGCGAACGGTTCGCTATTGCTTTAAGATAAAACGGACATTGGATCGCAGTGGTACAGACTATGGAGGATGGATCGTGTACGGAAGCTACAACTACAGAAAGAAAACCTTGAACATAACGAATGAGGAGTATTCCTGCAGAGAAACCGCCCGCTACGTGTTCTGCTATGACGGGCGCGAATCCGCATCTGCCGCGGAGCTTTTTGACGGCGAGGAGCTTTCGGCGGATTGGGCAAAGGCCTTCATAGGCCCGTTTCTGCTCATTGCCTACGAGAAAAAGACGGGCAAGCTGCTGATAACCCAGCATGCCTTCGGCAGCGGAAGGGAGCTCTATTTGCTGAATGCTCCGGACAGGCTGCTGTTTGCCTCGTCGCTGCGCGAGATGCGGCAGATCGCGGGTTTTGAGTTTCAGCTAAATACCGACGTGATATCAAAATACGTTTGCCATACTTTCCTGACCGGCTACAGCACGTTTATAAACGGCATTTCAAAGCTTCCTGCGTTCGTCACGATGCTGTTTGAAGGCGTAAGACTGAGCGAGAGCTTTGTTGAGCTTCCCGAGCCCGTTGAGTCTGCGCCAACGGACAAGCTGCAGGCGGAGTATTATACGACCGTTGCATTGAGCCTCTATGAGGAGGCAAAGGATATAGAGGGGCCGATCGCTCAAGCGCTTTCATCGGGCTATGATTCCAACTGCATGCTCTTCATGCTGGATAAGCTTTGGCCCGAAAGGAGGAAGGAGACCTACTCCATAGGCGGAGTGCGCGGCGTGGACGAAACGAAAGTCGCCGAGGAAATAGCAAAAACCTATCCCAATACCGAATTCGCTTCCGCTTATGTGAGCCAAAGCACGCATGATGCTTTCGACGAGATCGTTTTCAGGCTCGAGGGCTCTGTTGCCCAAATTGGGATATTCTTGCAGTATGAGCTTGCAAGGCTGCTCGATTCGCATTCGGTCAAAACCGTTCTTGTCGGAGAATGCGCGGATCAGGTATTCAATATCCGAACCTATAAGCCGATAAAGTGCGAAGACAGGTTCCTTTATATTGGGCGAAATCCCCGCGAATGCGCAGCGTATTTCATTTTAAAAAAGAATCGGCTCATGCTCTCGTCCTTCGGAATAGAGGCCCGCTATCCGTTCCTTTCGCAGTCCATGCTTGAGCTTGGCGCAAAGACCTGTGAGCTGAATAAACATAAAAAGCGTTATCATATCGAGCAGTGCATGCGCATGCTTCCGTCCGAGATATCGGAGCGTATCGGTAAGCAGGGAGGAGCTACGAACCCCTCTGCGCTGTTTGCGGACGGCGAGAGGATCTACGATAGAATAATAAAAATGAAGTATTATTCGCCGAAGCATTGTTTAGCGAGTGCGGGAGGCCCCGAGGAATCGCTTATGCAGTATTACGTGAGCCTTAAAAGCGTTGAATCCTTTGAAAAGCAGTTCTGCGACAAGCCGAGTATGTGAGCGATATCCAATGGCGCGAAGGAGAGAACGCGGAGATGGGAGTTTGATTTGATGATGAAACGATTTTTTGCAGGAATGCTTGCCGTTGCGCTCGCTTCGGCGCTTATTTGCTGTGCGCGGGGCAGCGATATCATCCCTGCCGAAACGCCGCTCGAAACGCCGAATGAAGCCAATACCGAGACCCCCGCACCGGCGGAGCAGACCGTTCCCGCGGTTACGCCGAAGCGAACCGATGCGCCGCTCGAAACGCCGAAGCCGCCGCTCGAGAGCACTCCCGAGATAGGGCTGCTCATCACCTTCGCTCCCACGCTCGAGCCTTTGCCCGAGCAAACGAGCGAGCCTTCGCCGACCGCCATCCCCGAGCAACCCTCGGAGCAAACGAGTGCGCCTACAGCCGAGCCGATAAACACCCCCGTGCCGGCACCCACCCCCGCGCCCACGCCGACTCCGACACCCACGCCGAAGCCGACAGCTGCTCCCACTGCCGCACCGACGGCAACGCCTGTGCCGACGGCCGCACCCACGGCAACACCGGCACCCACGGCGCAGCCAACGCAGCCGGGGCAAAGCGCGATAAATTTAACGCAATCGGCAAATCTGCCGCTGCCGAGCACGAATGAGGACCTGCCGCAGGGGCAGCCCTTCTGCTTCGGCGGTGTTGTGAAATGCGATTCACCGATACTGTCGGTAACGGCGAAAGTAACCACGCAGAGCGGCGCAGGCGCGATCTCGGGCAGCGTAAATTTCACCGAAGCGCAGAGCGTTAAGCGCGTTGAGCTTGTCGATCCCACGTTCCCGAAGGAGAACGACACATCGCTTACCAAAAAGCTTAAATTCGAGCAGCTTG
Source organism: uncultured Eubacteriales bacterium (assembly GCA_902794055.1). Lineage (GTDB taxonomy): Bacteria > Bacillota > Clostridia > Christensenellales > CAG-138 > PeH17. The sequence goes on from CADBGC010000139.1 coordinate 5,471, forward strand.
CGGCGGGAAGCTATGTTTTCAGCCTTTATGCCGAGGCGGTCGGAAGT
>CADBGC010000140.1 GCA_902794055.1 uncultured Eubacteriales bacterium
AGCGGACGGAAACGAGGAAGGGATTCTCGGTGCTGCCAAGCTTCTTGCCTGCGCGCTCTTCGATAACCACGAGCGCTTCCTCGATCTGCTTAACGATCTCATCCGCGATGGTTTCGCCATCTTCGTAATAGCGGGTGCAGGCTTCGGTGGTTACCGTGAAACCGTAGGGAACGGGAAGACCGAGGCCGGTCATCTCGGCGAGGTTAGCGCCCTTGCCGCCCAGGAGGTTTTTCATACCTGCGTTACCTTCGTTGAAAAGGTAAACGTACTTCTGTGACATTCGATTTGTCCTCCGTATTTAGTTTTGATTTGTATTTATGGTACAACTTCTAATTATAAAGCATTTTACATGAATTTACAAGGGTTTATCAAAATTTTTTGAAACTTTTCGGGGAATAATGATTTATAAGTCCAAATCAAGGAGGTAAAATAGATGAAAAAAGACGATAAAAAGAGCAAAGTAACCGGATTTGATGCCGAAGCTGCCGATTCTGCGCTGCTCGATGGGATCGGGACTGCATCGGCATCGGAAGCTACGGGTATGATGTACTGCCCTCCGAGGAGCGAGGATGAGCTCAGAAGCCGTGAGCAGCTTTTCTCGCTTCAGGTCGATATGCCGCCGGAAGGATACGTTGGAAACGAGCGGGAATGGCGTGCCGATATCGAAAGATTTTACCGCGATGAAGCGAAAACTCCGCTTAAGGATACCGCTATAAACTATATGGCAAGGCCGGATATTCTCGATCCCGCGAACACCTTCGTTGATATCGATGAGCCGCGCGGTGTTTAAAACGAGCCGATTTTCTGCTATAATACCCGCATGGAGAAAAACACATTTGAACTGATATACGAGATAGTGCGAATGATTCCGCACGGCAAGGTAGCAACCTACGGTCAGATAGCCGCGCTTGCGGGAAACCCGAGGCTTTCGCGCGTTGTCGGCTATGCGCTGCACGTAAATCCGGATCCCGAGAGCATTCCTTGCTACCGTGTTGTGAACAGGCTTGGCGAGGTATCGAAGGCATTTGCATTCGGCGGTGAAAACAGGCAGATCGCTCTGCTTCAAGCCGAGGGAGTTAGCTTTACGGATGGGCGAGTGGATCTGCAAAAGCATCTTTGGAGGCCCTGATTATCGTAAACAAATGAACGTTGAAAAGGATGGAGGCGGGGAGCTTCCATCCTTTTTCGGTTGATATCGGTCGATATGCCGATCAAAAGAGCTTGTTTATGTCGTGCTCGGGAGTGATCTTGGAGTAATTCCAAACGGGCGCAGTGATCTTGGAAGCGTGGATATAAGCATATCTTCCCGCGAAGCGAACGTGGTACCAGTTGCCGATGCGGTGCCAGACCTGCATGTTAACCCCGGGATAGAGAGTTATTATCGCACCGCTGTATTCGGAAGGTCCGATGCGAAGCTGAGCATCGAGCACACCCGCTTTAACGGAAGCGGTGCCGATGGGTCTCTCCTCGCCGGCGGGAGCGGGGAAGAGCGAAATATTGACAAGGTCTCCGCGAATATAGCCGAGCTTGTTGTTTGCAATGCATACGATCCAACCGTTGACCTCGGTGATAACGTCGATATGCGTTCCGGCTGTCAGCGTATCAAGGAGCGTGTCGTTGGTTGAAGGGCCGCCGCGAAGCCTTGCTGAGGATGCGGTAACGGTGCCATAAGCTACCGTCTGCTTGGTGTAGGAATAGGGAAGCTCGGGATCGCACTCTTTTACGCTCAGAATCTCCATGTTCGGGTAGTAGAAATCGAGGATCTCATAGTGATCCTGACCGTTTGCATATCTGCCCCTTGCAGCCTGCTGTGAAAGGCCGATTCCGTTGCCGTAGCGGCAATGATGAACAACGTAGCCGTTATCGGTCGCCTGGCCCCAATACATGCGGTAGACCCTGGAGTATTGAGGAACGAGCACGCCGTAAGCGTCCCTGCCGAGCTTGTCAACGTCGAATCTGAGGAACTGACTGCGTTCAACGCCGCCGTCGACGATGCGAACGATCAGATCCAGCTTCGTCATATTCAGTTCGGTATCGGGGAATGCCGGAGTGTTCACTTCGGCATGGATTATGCTAAGAAGCTGAACGCTGTGCCCGATGGCGGCATAGAGCTCGTCGTTGATAAGCGATCTGAAATTGGCGTTGGTCACGGGCGCGCCGTATTCGATCTGAAGATCGAGCATATGCGGCGCTCCGTACTGAAGATCGAAGTCATCGCGAACGATAGCGTATGCGCCGTCGATGTTCGAAAAGCCGAAGGCATAGGAAGGCAGATTCGTTTCGCCTCCGTTTGTGGCGTCATAATAAGCGGCTTCCACGTTTCCGTTATAAAACAGCATCTCTCCTACAGCATCTCGGCAGGCGGCCATCGAATGGGTATAGCCGGCCTGATAGCCTCTATACCACTGATGGCGCCTATATGCGGTTATGTCGTGATCGTCCGCACTCGCGGGATAGGAAAAAGCATAGGCCTTGCAGGCGAGAGCCTGGCAGATTAGCGCTTCGGAGCCCCATGAATCGTTCATTTCATAGGGCACTATGCCGTATGCATAATGCGCCGTGGGTATGTGATTAACGATGCGCAGACTGCTTCCGGTTGCAGTAATGCGGAAGCTTCCGAGATAATCCCTGTCGCTGCACTGTGTTTCGGGAACGGTAACAACGTGCGCATAGCCGCCTGCTTCGCCAAGAAGAACGCGGTTCAGATCCACGGTTGCGCCCTGATAAACCGCAGTACCGAGATAATATACGGTCACGATGCCGCTGTAGGCAGTCATGCTGATGATGGCGGGTGACCCGGCCGAGCCGACTATCGGCTTTAGGTTCTGGTCGATATAGTACGCGCCGTAAAGGGACATGTTGATGCGGGTAACGCTTTCGCTTTCAAAGTTCAGAAGAACGCGAATAGTTGAAAAATCGTCCTCGGGGGTGAACTTAACGGATTTTTCGGGCAGCGGCTGACCCTTATCATCGAAGGGAAGCAGCTCGGAACGCTCGGACTCGAACACGTTGTAGTAAGCGCGGATCTCATCGGATTCGGAAACGGGCAGTGTCCGATCCGCAGCCGATGCGGGCATTTGTGCGGCGCACAGGGTAAAGGCGAGCACAAGCAGTGAGCAAAATAGCTTTAATCGGAATTTTGACACGGTCTTCTATCCTCTCATATAAAATGCTTTTCGGCAGCGTGTATATCGTGCGCTGACAGATCCAAGCGCGGCAGATACGCACACAGCACTATTATACAGTATACCACTTAAACAGAGAAACCGCAATCATCTCCTGCTTAGAATTACGAAAAATAAGTTGATTAAAGCCGCAGTTCAACAATAACAGACATGAATTATTAAGAAACGCCGAATACTTCGAGCCTTATTCCGCCATTACTAAATATGAAAGCCGATGCAGCGCGAGGAAGCAGCGCGAAAATCTGTCGGCCGGAGGGAAGAATGGCGTTGAATAAGGTTGAAATATGCGGAGTTGATACGAACAATCTGCCGAGGATAACGCATAAGCGCAGCATGGAGCTGTTTGAAAGGATCAAGCAGGGCGATGAAGGCGCAAGGGAGGAGTTTTTAACCGGGAACCTGCGGCTCGTTCTGAGCGTTATCCAGAGATTCTCGGGAAGGGGCGAGCAGCCCGACGATCTGTTTCAGGTGGGATGCGTGGGGCTTATTAAAGCACTCGATAACTTCGACATCTCGCACAACGTTCGATTCTCAACCTATGCCGTTCCTATGATAATAGGAGAGATCAGACGTTTTCTTAGGGACAACAGCAGCATCAGAGTAACAAGATCGATGCGCGATACCGCATACAGGGCGCTTCAGGTCAAGGCAAAGCTTGTTGAAAAGAACGGGGTCGAGCCGAGGATATCGGAGATAGCCTCTGAGCTTGGCATGCCGGAATCAGATGTGGTCTTCGCACTCGAAGCCATCACCGATCCGATATCGATGAATGAGCCGATATTCAGCGAAGACGGCGATGCGGTGTATATAGAGGATCAGATCAGGGATGAAACTGCGGACGACGAGATCTGGCTCAACGGCATAGCGGTAAAGGAGGGGATCAAGAGGCTCTCGGAGCGTGAACAGCGCATAATAAGGCTGCGATTCTTTCTTGGCAAAACACAAAACGAGGTGGCCGATCATGTTGGAGTAAGTCAGGCGCAGGTTTCAAGGCTTGAAAAAGCAGCTCTTATAAAAATGAGGAGATATCTTTGACAGTTAATTTTATCGCCATTTTTCGCTGCAAATATGTCAAAAATATGGCAAAGTTGGGCAAAAAATGTCAAACGGATAGATAAAATAAACTATTTACGATAATTTCTAAAAAATATCCGGTATATATATTGCAATTTTATACAAATTACTGTATAATTAAAAACGATAACTTTAAAGCATAGGAGTTGGACTACACTATGATCCTAAAAGATGTTTCATCAGCCGAGCTTGAGATCATGAAGATCATCTGGACGGCAGGCAAGCCCGTCATTATCACCGATATATGGCGTGAGATCGAAGGGCACGACTGGACCTACCAGACTGTGCAGACCTTTGTAAACCGCTTGAATGCCAAGGGCTATATCAAAATAGTCGGCAAACAGGTGCGCAGCTACCTCTATCTTCCCACTGTTACCCGCGCTGAATACATCGTTCAGTCCCGCGGAGAGCTCATCGACGGCGGTGAGGGCGCAAGCATCTCCGATGTCGTTTCCATCATGTTCAGGCAGGGCATCTGCTCCAAGGACGAGCTTGAGAAGCTTTCCGAGACCGTGAGCCAGCTTCTCAAATAATATCGATTTGCTTTCATTAAACCGTGGGCTTATTGCTTGCGGTTTTTTTCATATAATTTAGCATTTATCCGATTCTGCGAGGGCTCGGCGCATATTATTGCTATTGTCAATTTTAAAGATTAAATGTATAATCTTATCATCGGGTCGAGCTGCGATCCGTTGGAGGATTTGATGAAACTGTTTAATGCAAAAAAGAATGACGACCGCCCGGTGAACACAGGTCTTGATATTCCCAAGGTGCCCAAGGAAGGGACCGTTTTAACGCCGGCCTGCGGATTGAGCTCCGAGGAGGCTGAAAAGCGTAAGCAGGCAGGGCAGAGCAACCGTCAGGCGGATAACGAGCATAAATCGGTGATGTGGATAATCTCCGATAATCTTTTCACGCTGTTCAATCTTTTGAATTTTGCGCTCGCCGCATGCCTGATACTTGTCGGCTCATGGAAAAACGTTATGTTTCTCGGGGTCGTGTTTTCAAACACCCTTATAGGCACGGTGCAGGAGCTTCGCGCCCGCGCAACGATGAAAAAGCTCAAGCTTTTGAACGTTCGCACTTCTCGTGTAATTCGCGATGGTGCCGAAAAGCAATGCACAGCGGATGAGCTCGTGCTTGGCGATCTTGTGCTTTTTTCAAGCGGCGATCAGATACCAGCCGATTCATTGATCGTG
>CADBGC010000141.1 GCA_902794055.1 uncultured Eubacteriales bacterium
CTGTGGTGCCTTGTGCGTCTGTGCGCTCCCGGCCGGCGCGAACTCACCCTTGAGGTGACGATCGACGGCGAGACGATCCCGCTTTCGATGACCGCCGCCGCATACGGGAATACTGACGCCGAGGCGGGATGCGGGGACAGGGATTCCCTCGCCCGGCTCTCGTGGCTCAACAGCACCCGCGGCATCTCCGACGAGATCCCCGCGCCGTTTGCCCCCGTTTCCACAGGTCGTGACGACGTGAAAGCCACGGTGTACGAGAATAAAAACGGGGAGCTTCTGATCTGCTTCGCCAGCTTTGCCGAAACGACGGTCCGCTTCACCCCGACGGGCGCGCCTTTTGACGATCCTGCCCGGGGAGCGATATTCATGCCCCGGGTGGATGGACTGCAGGAGCGGGCGGACTATCGCGGCGGGGCGCTCGAGCTCCTCCCCTCCTCCGGCGTCATGCTGTGGGCGGGGCGCGGATGACCGTTCCCTCCTGTCGAAGTCACCTTCCCCGCTTCGCCGGAATCCGCGGACGGATCAGCAGCCCGCCCCCCGTCCTTTGAACGGGATCACATATTCTCCAAAGGACAGCCGCCGGACCGTCATCCGCAGCCATCCGTCCCGGACCTGAGCCGACGAGGGACCTTCTTTGATCTGCGCGTCGTTCAGCCGGTTCATGGAAATCAGGCTGTCCCCTGCCAGAAGCACCCCTTCCGCCGCGCCGTCCCTCACGCCGAACGCCGAGAGGTCGAGCGCAAGTTCCTCGTCCCTCTCCGAACGGTTGAGGACGTTCACGACGAGATTTTCTCCGTCCTCGTCCTCCGACACCTGCACATGCAGCGGATCGTTTCTCTTCGGGTGATAATCCCGGATCACAAGCGTTCTGTACGCCTTCGTGGCGGCAAACCGGTGCATCATCATCCCGGCCGCCGTGCGGTATTTCACCCCCGTAAAGCAGTATTTGCCGTCCTGCGCCAGGCCGCCCGCTCCGTCGCTGCCATTCACCACGCGCATGGCGTGGGTGCCGTGACGGGCGTCCGGGACGAGTGAAATATGCACGTCCGCCGCAGGGGAATCCCCGATCACAAATGCGGAGTCGTCCCGTATCTCCTGATATCCGGCCGTCCCGGGGAAAGCAAACCACGCGTTGTGCTCGTAGGAGGAGTGATACCAGTCGAAGACGCGCCAGTCCGTCTCATAAGGGGAGTCCGGGTCCATTTCGTCCTCGAGCAGGTTCTGGATATCGGCTATGCGCTGATACAGACCGGGCGTTTTGAGAAGCTGCTCGTGGGTGCCCTCCTGCACAAGCCTGCCGCCCTCGAGAACGAGGATCTTGTCCGCCCTTGAAAGGGTCGTTATGCGGTGCGATATTATGAAGGTTGTGCAGCCGTCGCGACGTGATTGGAGCGCATCGCGGATGGCGGCATCGGTCTCGGTATCCACCGCGCTCATAGAGTCGTCAAGTATGATTATCGGTGCCTTCTGCATCAGCATTCGCGCAATGGCAACGCGCTGCTTCTGGCCGCCAGAAAGCGTAACGCCCTTTTCGCCCACAACGGTTTCATAGCCTTTTTCAAACGATTTGATGACCTCATGAATGGAAGCCACGCTCGAAGCATCATACACTTCGCTCTCATCCGCCTCGGGGCGGGTGATGCGGATGTTTTCCATAATAGTTCTGGAGTACAGGAAGGGCTCCTGAAGAACTATGCCGATATTACGCCTGAGATGGTGGCGTTCAATGTCGTTTATGTTCACGCCGTCTATGAGTATCTCGCCCTCTCGAACGGTATAGAGCCTTTGAAGAAGCTGCACAAGGCTCGATTTACCCGAACCCGTGGAGCCGAGTATAGCCACGGTCTCGCCCGGGTTTGCGGAGAAGCTGATATCCTTCAAAACGTCCTGACCGTCCTCATAGCCGAAGCCAACTCCGCGGAACTCAACGCTGCCCTTTATTTCGGGCTGAAGCGCGCGGCCGGGCTCGGTCTCGACGGGGGCTTCAAGTATCTCGTTCAGCCTCCCGAGCGAAACGCCAGCCTTTTCAAGATCGGCAAGGATACGCCCGAGCTGGCGAACGGGCCAAACCAGCATTGCGGTATAGCTCGAAAACACGGTGAGCTCGCCAACTGAGATCTCGCCCTTTATAACGAAGTAAACGCCGAAGCAGAGGCTGATCGCTATCTGGATAAAGCCGAACATATCTGAAACGCCCCAGAAGAACGCCATAAGGCTGTTTAGCTTGAGCGACTTGTTTTTATAGTCCTCATTTTTTTCTGTAAACGAATCAAGCTCCGAGCGCTGCTGCCCGAATGCACGAACCACCCTAACGCCGGCGGTGTTTTCCTGAATAGCCGCGCTCAAAACGCCCTCGGATTCGTCGGAGAGCGCAAAATGCTTCTTAACGCCACGGCAGTAGACGTATGCGGCGGCGGCAAGGATCGGCATCAGCATAACCGATATCAGCGAAAGCTTCGAGTTCATATTGAACATGATGTAGCCCGCTACGATTATCATAAATACGGTTCGAACTATCTCAAGAAGCTGATTCTGAACAAACCTGCGCACCGTGTCCACGTCCGAGGTGCAGCGCTGGATTATATCGCCGCTCGAGATGTGCTTATGGTAGTCGTACGGCACGTTCGCAAGATGATCGTAAAGCCGAGTGCGCATATTGTAGGCAAGCTGCTCCGCACCATAGGCCACCCGGCTCCGGCGAACGAAATTTGCAAGCGCGTTCAGAGCGGTGGCAAGAATGAGCAGTATGCCCATTATATAAAGGTTGTTGACAAGAAACTGCTTGCCGCCCAAGCTTTCCACGATGCGCTCTATCCACGGGGCAACGACCATGCTGCCCTGATAGTCCGCCTCGGCGTAATCCTTGAGCACGTAGTCGATGGTAAAGCCCGTGATAAGCGGAATGAGATACGCCGAAACTATCGCGGCGAATATGCCAAGAATGCCAAGCAGGAAATGATGCCTCGTGCCCCTGCTGAAATCGAGTGCAAGTGCGCGCACAGCCTTCCTCTGCTTCTTTATTTCTTCCTTTGATGGCTTTGCAGCCGTTTCGTTTTTGATTTCCGTTACTGTTTCCATAAAATACTTTCTCGCTGTCGGTTATTTCGGTTCGTTTCTAAGCATTCGATCACACGGGATCAAAACGCATAAAAAACGAGCCGCAGATATGCCTGCGGCCCGATAGCTCCAAATTAGCTTAAGCTCAAATTAAAGCAAAAGCAGCGGACGAGGTCGCACGCGGGGAAGGGGTGAAAACACCGCCGAGGATTTTGACCGAGTTGACGTTGATGATCATTTTTTGCGACCTCCTTTCCGTTAAGATGTAGCTATTATATAAGAATTTCATTCGGATTGCAAGCCGATTTTATTAAAAAAGCGGATATATTTTCAATGCTGCCTTTGCCGCGCTTGACATATTTGTCGGTCTGAATATAATACCAGTTATAGGAAATAATATTATCGTGCGGGAATTTGGCCTTTTATCGGCCTGATCCCAAACGAATCACCCAAGGAGGAAAGGTTATGAAACTCAAACCCTTATTTGACAGAGTAGTTATCAAGAGCTGCGAAGCGGAGGAGACCACCAAGAGCGGCCTCATCCTCACCGGCAACGCGAAGGAAAAGCCCCAGATGGCGGAAGTGGTCGAGGTCGGCCCCGGCGGCATGGTTGACGGCAAGGAGATCAAAATGACCGTCAAGTCAGGCGATAAGGTCATCTATTCCAAGTACGCGGGCAACGAAGTCAAGCTCGATGGCGTTGAATACATCATCGTTCGCCAGAGCGATATCCTCGCGGTAGTCGAATAATCAAGGCTCATCATATTTCAAAGAATCGAAAGGAAGTAATTCATCATGGCAAAGCAGATAAAGCACGGCGAGGACGCGCGCCGCAGTCTTGAAACCGGTCTCAACACCCTTGCAAATACCGTCAAGATCACCCTCGGCCCCAAGGGCTGCAACGTGGTTCTTGAAAAGAAATACGGCGCTCCTCTGATCACCAACGATGGCGTTACCATCGCCAAGGAGATCGAGCTTGAGGATCCCTTCGAGAATATGGGCGCTCAGCTCGTTCGCGAGGTTGCCGCCAAGACCAACGACGTTGCGGGCGACGGCACCACCACCGCGACCCTTCTTGCTCAGGCGATCGTTCGCGAGGGCATGAAGAACGTCGCCGCAGGCGCGAACCCCATGGTTCTTCGCCGCGGCATCGAGGCGGCCGTTGAGGAGGCTGTCGAGGGTCTCAAGGCTATGAGCAAAAAGGTTTCCGGTAAGCAGGAGATCGCTCAGGTCGCCGCAATTTCCGCGGGTGACGAGAAGGTCGGCGCTCTTATCTCCGATGCGATGGAGAAGGTCGGCAACGACGGCGTTATCACCATCGAAGAAGGCAAGAGCATGAAGACCGAGCTCAACGTTGTAGAGGGCATGCAGTTCGACCGCGGCTATGCTTCCGCATACATGGTCACCGATCCCGATAAGATGGAAGCTGTTCTTGAGAATCCCTACATCCTGATAACCGAGAAGAAGATCAGCAATATTCAGGAGATCCTGCCCGTTCTTGAGCCCATCGCTCAGCAGGGCAAGAAGCTCCTCATCATCGCGGAGGACGTTGAAGGCGATGCGCTTGCTACCCTCGTTGTGAACAAGCTTCGCGGCATCTTCACCTGCGTTGCGGTCAAGGCTCCCGGCTTTGGCGACAGGCGCAAGGAAATGCTCAAGGACATCGCGATCCTCACCGGCGGTCAGGTCATCTCCGAGGAGCTCGGCATGGATCTCAAGGAGACCACGCTCGATATGCTCGGCACCGCTCGCCAGGTTCGCGTAGACAAGGAAAACACCACCATCGTTGAGGGTGCAGGCAAGAAGGCGGACGTGGATGCCCGCGTTAAGCAGATCCGCGCTCAGATCGCCGAGACCACCAGCGAGTATGACAAGGAAAAGCTCATGGAGCGCGTTGCAAAGCTCTCGGGCGGCGTTGCGGTTATCGCCGTCGGCGCAGCAACCGAGCCCGAGATGAAGGAGATCAAGATGCGCATAGAGGATGCTCTCAACGCGACTCGCGCAGCAGTTGAAGAAGGCATCGTTCCCGGCGGCGGAATCGCGCTTGTGAACGTTATCGACAAGGTTGCAAAACTTGAGAAGAAGGCTGAGGGCGACTATCGCACCGGCATCCAGATCGTGGTTCGTGCGCTGGAGGAGCCCCTCCGTCAGATCGCAGTCAACGCAGGTCTCGAGGGCAGCGTAATCGTTGCAAACGTTCGCGCCGAGAAGAAGGCGGGCTACGGCTACGATGCAGCGAAGAACGAATACGGCATGATGGTCGAAAAGGGCATCATCGATCCCACCAAGGTCACCA
>CADBGC010000142.1 GCA_902794055.1 uncultured Eubacteriales bacterium
GAGCTGCTCCTTGAGATCGGCAATGATATCCTCCGCATCCTCAAGACCAACGCTGAGGCGAAGCATGCTTTCACCGATGCCCGCTTCCTCAAGCGCCTCGGGGGTGTAGGTGCTGTGGGTCATGGTTGCGGGATGTTCGATAAGGGTCTCCGCATCGCCAAGGCTGACAGCGATTGTGCAGAGCTTGAGCGAATTCACGAATTCGGCACTCCTCTCGCGGGTTGTGTTCAGCTCGAAGGTCACGATGCCGCCGAAGCCGCCGTGCATCTGCTTCTTTGCAAGCTCGTGCTGCGGATGGCTCGCAAGACCCGGGTAGATAACGCGAGCAACCGAGGGATGGCTCTCAAGGAACTCGGCGACCTTCATCGCGTTCTCACAATGCTTCTTTACGCGGATGTCGAGGGTCTTGAGACCGCGGTCGATGAGGTATGCTTCGAAGGGCCCGAGCACCGCGCCGGTCATATCCTTGAGACCGAAGAGAGTGCATTCGGTGATGAACTCAGCGGAGCCGACTGCCATACCCGCAATAACGTCGCCATGGCCGTTGAGGTACTTGGTCGCGCTGTGGATAACCACATCCGCGCCAAGATCGAGGGGCTTCTGAAGATAAGGCGTTGCAAAGGTGTTGTCAACTATTACCTTCGCTTCGGGGCAGGTTTCATGCGCAAGCTTGGAGATGGCTGCGATATCGACGAGCTTGAGGTTCGGGTTGGTGGGAGACTCGAAATAGAACACCTTGGTGTTCGGGCGAATGTTCGCCTTCACCTGCTCGATATCGGAGAAATCGACGAGCGTGACTTCAACGCCGTAGCGAGTCAGGCCGTGAGTAAAGAATGAGAAAGTGCAGCCGTAGAGCGCATCGTCCGCAAGCAGATGGTCGCCGGCGTGAAGCGCAGTCCAAAGCACGGTGGTAACAGCGCCCATGCCGCTTGCCATTGCCATACCTGCTTCGCCATTCTCAAGCGCAGCAAGCTTCTGTCCGATCTTGGTGGTGTTTGGATTGCCGAGCCTTGTGTAGATGTAGCCAGGTTCCTCAAGCGCAAACCTGCTTGCGCCCTGTGCGGTTGTTTCAAATTCAAAGGTAGAAGTTTGAAAGATCGGGGTAGCAAGAGGAGCGATACCAGGTATCTCAAGCTTGCCGACGTGGATCTGCTTTGTTGCGAAGCCGCTGTTTTTTTCCATTGTTTTTCCTCCGTGAAACTTGTTTGTGTTCGGCGCAAAGCGCCGCCGTGTGCCGTGAAGATGTTAAATCATTATCACGAGCCTTATGCATATTCTTATTATACAGGAAATTTTGCCGAAAGAGCGCATCGCAAACAAATATATTGCGTTTTCGGCTTTATTCATATAACGCAGTATACAATTTGAGCGAAAATGTCATAAAGAATTAACAATAATCTATGGAATATTGCACCGATTTATGGTATAGTACTAAATTGAAGTGCGGGGCACCGTCGCAGTGCCGGATACTGCGCTTGCAAACCGAAAGAAAGGTGGTTAATTATTATGATGAAACGAATCATCAGCGCCGCGCTTGCTTTATTATTCATTCTCGGCGCCGCTTCATCCGCTTTTGCTATGGACGAAGGCGATTGGCGCGTCGTGTTCGGCGCAGATCTTACCGAGGAGGAGCAAGCCGAAGTTTTGAATCTTTTCGGCCTCAGCGAAGCGATCTATCAGGATGCAAACAGAGTTCTGAACGTTACCATTTCCGAAGAAAGGTTCTATCTTGAAGGCAAGGTGTCATCGGATAAGTTCGGAACCCGCTCGATCTCAAGCATCTTCATTCGTGCTCTTTCAAAGGGAAGCGGGCTTAAGGTCAGCACCCATAATATCAGCTACTGTACCGCAGAGATGTATAAGAGCGTGCTTACAACAGTCGGCATAACCGATGCGGAGATAATCGTTGCATCGCCCCGCCCTGTCAGCGGCACCGCTGCTCTAACGGGCATATACAAGGCTTATGAGAGCATGACCGGCAGCCTTATCAACGAATATATCAAGCAGGCAGGCTTTGATGAACTGCTTGCTACCTGGGATCTTGCCGAGGTAATAGGCTCCGATGAGGCAACCGAGGTCATAATCGAGCTGAAGAAGATCCTCGACGTTACCCAAACCATGAGCGACGATGAGGTTAAGGAAAATATCCGCACCATCGCAACCGATAATGACGTTGTGCTTACAGAGGAGCAGGTGCAGCAAATACTCACGCTCGGCAGAACTCTTGAAGGGCTCGACGTTGAGCAGATACGCCAGCGCGCACTCAGCCTTGCGGACAACGTTACAGGCTGGCAGAAGTTTGCAAACGGCGTTAAGCAGGTTTTCGAGGATATCGGTGAGTTCCTGCGTGAAGTTGCCAAGTTTCTCAGCGACGTTTTCAGAAACGTTTTCATGGGTAATGAAGAATAACCGTTGAATACGGCGTGAATCATTGTATCCCTCAGCGGCCTTTACGGCCGCTCTTTTTATACTCATGAAAGTTGATATGGCCGCCCATCCGTCAAATATACCGCTAAATGCACTAAAAAAAGCACTGTACGATATTGTGTTTCCGATACATTTGCTTTATAATATAGAAACTCTTTTATCACTACCGAATAAGGAGAAAACAAGTGTACAAGATTGCAAAGAAACGCTCGCTCAACCCGACGGTGACGGAGATGCAGATAGTATCTCCGCTTGTTGCAAACAAGGCCAAGCCCGGACAGTTCATCATCCTTCGCGTTGATGAGGAAGGCGAGAGGATCCCGCTAACCGTTGCGGGAGTCAATAAGGACGAGGGCACGGTTAAGATTATCTTCCAGATCGTTGGCGCAACGACCGAGAAGCTTAACCGCAAGAGTGAAGGCGAGTTCATTCAGGACTTCGTCGGCCCACTTGGAGTTGCCACTCACACCGACGGCATCAAAAAGGTATGTATCGTTGGCGGCGGCGTTGGCTGTGCGATAGCCATGCCCGTTGCCGAAGAATTCCACCGCCTCGGCGCGGAGGTCACGAGCATCATTGGCTTCAGGAGCAAGGATCTTCTGATCCTCGAGGATGAGTTCAGGGCTTGCTCGGATAGGCTTGTGGTTATGACGGACGACGGCTCGTATGCCCGCCACGGCAACGTTACCGTTCCGCTCAAGGGGATGCTTGAATCCGGCGAAAGGTTCGATCTTATCATCACCATCGGGCCCTTGATCATGATGAAATTCGTTACCCTCGCGGCGAAGCCCTTCGGCGTTCCCGTGACCGTTTCGATGAATCCGATCATGATCGACGGCACCGGCATGTGCGGCTGCTGCCGCCTCACCCTGAACAGGGACGGCGAGCGCATTACCAAGTTTGCCTGCGTGGACGGCCCCGATTTCAACGGCTATGAGGTCGATTTCGACGAGGCGATGAGCCGCGGAAGGATGTACTTCGATTTTGAACGCCACGCGCATGAGGAGACATGCAATCTCTTCAAGAAGGCAGAAGCGTAAGGAGGGTAAGGAAATGGCAATTGTTCAGAAAAAGCATGAGATGCCCACCCAACTGCCTGAGGTGCGCGCACATAATTTCAGCGAGGTCGCTCTTGGCTACACCGCAGAGATCGCTGTGGAGGAAGCCAAGCGCTGTCTCAACTGCAAGAACCGTCCTTGCGTTGAAGGCTGCCCCGTAAACATCAATATCCCCGAGTTCATTTCAAGGATGAAGGAAGGCGACTTCGAGGGCGCATACAGTGTCATCAGCGAAAGCTCTTCCCTGCCCGCCGTGTGCGGCAGGGTCTGTCCGCAGGAAACTCAATGCGAAAGCAAATGCACCCTCGGCATAAAGTTTGAGCCCGTCGGCATCGGCAGGCTTGAAAGGTTTGCGGCGGATTACCACAACGAAAACGCCAAGGAAAAGCCCGAGCTGCCCACACAGAACGGTCATCGCGTTGCGATAGTCGGCTCCGGCCCTTCCGGCCTTACCTGTGCGGGCGACCTTGCCAAAAAGGGCTATAAGGTCACCGTTTTTGAGGCACTGCATACCGCAGGAGGCGTGCTTGTTTACGGAATTCCCGAGTTCCGTCTGCCCAAGGCCATAGTGGCAAAGGAAGTCGAGACCCTAAAGGCGCTCGGCGTTGACGTTGAAACGAACGTTGTTATCGGCAAAACTCTCACCATCGACGAGCTCTTTGAGCAGGGCTATGAGGCCGTGTTCATCGGCTCCGGCGCCGGTCTTCCGAACTTCATGGGCATTCCCGGAGAGAGCCTCAAGGGCGTTTATTCCGCAAACGAGTTCCTCACCCGCAGCAATCTGATGAAGTCCTATCTCGATAAGCCCGTTACCCCCATTATGAAGGGCGGCAAGGTCGCGGTGGTAGGCGGCGGCAACGTGGCAATGGATGCCGCGAGAACGGCGCTTCGCCTCGGCGCGGAGAAGGTTTATATCGTTTATCGCCGCTCTATGGATGAGCTCCCCGCAAGGCGTGAGGAGGTCGAGCATGCCGAAGAGGAGGGGATCGACTTCAGGCTGCTCAACAATCCCGTTGAGATACTCGGCTATGAGAATCCCGACGATCCGCGCGATCCGAAAAACGGCTTCGTGCGCGGTATGCGCTGCATAAGGATGGAGCTCGGCGAGCCCGATGCAAAGGGCAGAAGAAGACCTGTTCCCGTGCAGGGAAGCGAGTTTGAGCTCGAGGTCGATACCGTGGTTATATCGATCGGCACCAGCCCTAATCCGCTCATCAAGGATACTACGAATGGGCTTGACGTGAATTCTCACGGCGGCATCATCGTAAATGAGGACGGACTTACCTCTCGCGACGCCATCTACGCGGGCGGCGATGCCGTTACAGGCGCGGCAACCGTTATCTCAGCAATGGGAGCGGGCAAGGTCGCTGCAAAGGCCATCGATGAAGCGCTCTGCGCCGGAAAATAAAACTTAATATATTGATCGAGTTCGGGATGCGGTTCTTGCGGGCCGCATCCTTTATTGTCGGAGTTTCGTGCAGCTTCATTTCGTTGAATATATATTTAAAATACTGTTGCGATTATCCGAATTCGGGATTATAATTAATGTTTGTGAAAAAGACCGAACTATGAAGTTCCAAGACCAAGCAGGTGTATAAAATGAATGAAAAAATAAGAAATATCGCGATAATCGCGCACGTCGATCACGGCAAAACAACGCTCGTTGATCAGCTCCTTCGCCAGAGCGGAGTTTTCAGAGCCAACGAGGCCGTTCAGGACAGAGTCATGGACTCCAACGATCTCGAGCGCGAGCGCGGCATAACCATACTTTCCAAGAATACTGCGGTCAACTACGGCGAGTACCGCATAAACATCGTTGATACCCCCG
>CADBGC010000143.1 GCA_902794055.1 uncultured Eubacteriales bacterium
AAGAAGACCGGCAACCCCGACTGCATCTTCCTCCACTGCCTGCCCAGCTTCCATGACCTCGAGACCAGCGTTGGCCGCGAGATCTACGAGAAGTACGGCGTTGCCGAGCAGGAAGTTACCGATGAAGTTTTCCGCTGCCCCCAGAGCAAGGTTTTCGACGAGGCGGAGAACCGCATGCACACCATCAAGGCCGTTATGGTCGCAACCGCAGGCAAATAATCAAGCCTTTTGATAACCTAACCCTTTGCGGCGCTCCATTCAGGGGCGCCTTTTGATTTATAGCGGCTGCACATAGTCCGCTGCAAACGAACGCGGCGCATATACGCGGACTATAACCGAACGTTGACAGGTCAAGGCTTGATTAAATTTAAGATATTATTTTTGTTTGACAATGGGTGGGGGAGGATATGTTATACTGATACTGTTGTGAAGCGCATCGCTTTGTGATATACTAAATATCAGAGGAGATATTACTATGAACGCAATAAAAAAACATTTCTGCATACTGCTTGCGGCGCTGTTCGCCTGCCTTGCCTGCGCCTGTTCGATAGTGCACAGCGGCGAGGATAAGACGGACGTACCGATAGTGCACATGCCAGAGGCTTCCATGTCGCCTCCAGAGCAGCCAAGCCTTCCTTTTTACGGAATTGATGAGCTTCTGGCATTTATAGCAGCTGCCGAATTGAGCGATGCAGAGCTTGAACGCTTTATCAAAGAGAACGAATATAATAACTTAGGAATACAAAGCCGAGCCGATTTGAAGCGCATGCTTGAACGGCTTGATAAACTCCCCTTTCCAACCTCTGATGAATATAAGTTTAACTATATGAGCTTTTTTACTGAGCTCGGAAACGCTACCATCGTTTATTTATTGGATAAAGGTCACTGCTATTTTATAATCGATCTTGAGTCCGAAACGAATTCGCAGGAAGCTGCCTTCAAGAAAGCGCTTGCAGCGAATAACCTCTCGCAACTTGAGTTTAAACGCTCCGATCACAATCGCAAGCTTTACGTTGTTGAGAATACAGAAGCATATTACAAAGACAATGGGGTAAGCAGTTCTGCCGAAAGCGTTATCTTTTTCGCGGATATCGACGGCTCTGTTATTAGTATAGAAACAGTACAGCTTTCCCGAGCGGAAGCCGAAAACGCAATCTGCTCCTTTGAATTCGGCAAGCTGACCGATATCATCGGCGAATGATGCTTCTATAATTCTTGCCGATGAGCCCACCGGAGCGCTCGACCGCCGTACCGGGCAGGAAATAGTTCGGCTTTTTCGAGAGATTAACGACGAGGGCAAAACAATCATAATCGTAACGCATGATCCGACAGTTGCCGAACAATGCGACCGTATAATGCAGATTGAGGATGGCTGCGTTGTTAATGGCGAATAAGCTTGATTTTCAAGCAATTACGGATAAGGCTTGGTAAAACACAAGTTTTTTTCGATGCTTCTATCAGCCATGCTCACCCCCTATCGCGTGACCATGGACATGATGAAGAAGACCGGCAACCCCGACTGCATCTTCCTCCACTGCCTGCCCAGCTTCCATGACCTCGAGACCAGCGTTGGCCGCGAGATCACGAGAAGTACGGCATCTCCGAGCAGGAAGTTACCGATGAAGTTTTCCGTTGCGAAAGAAGCAAGGTTTTCGACGAGGCGGAGAACCGCATGCACACCATCAAGGCCGTTATGGTCGCAACCGCAGGCAAATAAGGCTTGAGCGGATAGCATAACAAATCAAACAGCGATCGGTGCGGAAGCAAAAACTTTCGCACCGATTTTTTTCGGCGAAACAAGGCTTTTTTGACATCTCCGCACAATTATTTGCCGTTTTTTGAAAATTGGGGCTTCACAAATGCGTTCGAATGGGGTATAATATATCCATCCACCTATACTGCATCGATGCAGTATAATATGAAGGGAGTGTTATAATATGATAGTAACCATCACCGGAAGAAGCATGGAAATCACCGATTACCTGAAGGAGCTGACGCTGAAAAAGCTCGAGAAGATCGAGAAATACTTCTCGGCGGACACCGAGGCGCAGGTAGTTATGAGCGTTGAAAAGAGCAGGCACAGCATCGAAATAACCATCCCCTATCGCGGCGGCATCATCCGCGGCGAGGAGACCACCACCGATATGTATGCCAGCATCGACAACGTTATCGCCAAGCTCGAGCGCCAGATCTTAAAGCATAAAACCAAGCTTTCCAAGAATCTTCGCTATGAGGAAGCTTCCGAAGCCGACGAATACGAGGACGAATACGACCACGGCCCCGAGATCGTTAAGGTCAAGCGCTTCTCCATGAAGCCCATGAGCGTTGAGGAGGCCATGCTCCAGATGGATCTTTTGGGTCACAGCTTCTTCGTTTTCACCAACGGCGAGACAGGCGATATAAACGTTCTTTATTCAAGAAAGGACGGCAACTACGGTCTCATCGAGCCCGATAAATAAGAATTGCTTCCATAATGCAAGCTTTGCATTATCGGATAGAAATATTTCTTTCAATTCCAAATCAATTGCCACAAGGCGAGCCCGCGGTATCCGCTGCGGGCCCGCTTTTTTGCACCGCCGCATCCCGTCAACCTTATTTGGCTGCTTTGCGCGAAGCTTATTCCGATTTTTGTCACATTTATGCCGCATCTTGTGTTTTGCCGTTTTTGGATAATTCAAGGCTTTAATTATCTTGATTGCGCAATTTGGATAACATTTTTGTGCTATTCGGATATTTCATTTAGTAGAAATATATTATTTTTTCAGCCCAAAACTTATTGACACTTTATTGTATATTTGTTACAATTATGACACATTAAGGGTGCGGCACTACCTGCTGCTCACTTGATCGGGAAGTTTACGGTCAACACCCCGACACGGCCGGCGAAACACTCATAAGCCGTGTTTCGCCTCGAGCCGAAAGCATCTCGGCTGCACCTGACCCTCAGTACGCTTCTTCCAAGCTTTTTCGCGTCGGATCCCGTTGGGGTCCACCCCGGATCGGTTGAAATGGGGCTCCGCGGGCTCAATGAGCAACGCTATCGGACATAACCCGGTATCCGTCACGATGAGCAATGTTTTTCCTTCCATTGAGCCGCTCTTCACCGAGCGGCTCGTATGCTATCACATCTGCGTCTCGGTCTTCCTCCCGATGCCTCGCCGCAGATTGATATATAGCTGGCATCCGGTTCCAAAGCGATCGTCCTCCTGAACCGAACCGACTGAATGACCCTCCCAGTCTCTATAACGATCGCAGACACATCAGGCAGTCTTGTTCCTGCCTCCAGATCCAGATGTATTCGCCTCGCGAGATCTGTATTGCCAAAGAGGGGAGACGGGTGAACCGGCTCGTCCCCCGGGAATAGGCGGCTCCGAGTAAAGCTCCTGAGCCGCCGCTCTTTTTTTGCCTTGCGCCACCAATATCGAATGCGGCTTGCCCGCAGCTTTTATTCCGTTTCGGTTGTTACACATATTTTTGCCACATTTCAGCTTTTGTAAGCAATTCTCCGTTTTTTGTTGTTTTAGCAAAACTTGTTTGTTTGTTGTGGAAACCGCATAAAGTTTTTGTATGATTCGGATATTTCATTTAGTAAAATATATTATTTTTTCGCCCCAAAATCTATTGACTTAACATTGTATATTTGATATAATCCAATCACAGCAAAAAGCAAGAGCCTTTCCCCCCTCGCAAAGTCAAGCACGGTAAATCGGTTTAAGACGTGCTAAGAATCGGCAAAGCATCCTCGCTTGCTTTCCCGAAAATACAAAGGCTCCCGCAGCTGATGAAATAAAGGTTCACTAAACCAATGGAGGTCCACTACTGAACCGCAGACTCCGGAGACAAACGTCTCAACGCTATCGTACCTTCCTCGCCTTTGGGTCGATAGATAGCGCCCCCCTTACACCGGATCTTCGCAGATCGGCAGAATCCAAAATCGCCAAGATCACGAAGATCTAAGGAATCAACTTCTTAAGCGGCGTTAGCTGCGCCGCTTAAGACAGCAGCTTTAAGGATTCCTCCCCCGGTCGGCGTGTCACGGTCTATCACACGCCGATATCCGCAAACCCTTTGGTCAGCGCAACGGACACGGTTGACCTCTTTCCCCGATCGGTTGAAAAGGGAAAGAACCCCAGCTCACGAGCATGAGCCAACTCCTCCTGTAAACAGCCGTTTCGCTGCAATGACCCGTGTTTTTCCTTCCTTCACAGAGCCGCCGCAAGAAATCCGCCTTTCCTGCGCCGGCTCATTTTTTAGGCATTCCCATACAAGATTCCCACTTTGGCGCATCAGCATAAGGATAAACAGCCTCAAAAGGCATCCTTTCGCCCTCTTTCCCCTTTTTTTGCTTTCGCCTATTCCATTCCGCGCCGAAATATAGTATAATAAAGAATGGTATGGGATAATTATTTTGGGCAAAAATCGGTTTTGCCGCGGCGGCTCGGCATTTGTTCCCGGCACCGCCCCAAATGAAAAGAAAGGACTTATGATGGCAGAGAAAAAGACCACGCAAAAGCAGTCATCATCCGCAAAAAACGGCTCCCACAGCGGCTCCGGTTCAAGAAGCTCCGGCGGCTATTCCACGCATTCTAATTCTACGCGCTCAAATGCTTCATCTCGCTCAAACACGGCCTCCGCCCAAGCGAAGCCCGAAAAGACCCGCGCACCCGAGGAGGTGCACCGCGAGATAGGCGGCATAGTGCTGATAGTTGTTGGCCTCATCCTCGGAATATTCTGCTATTTCGGCTCAAGCGGCCTGCTTGCCGCCATCGCGCCCGTATTGTTCGGGCTTTTCGGTGTTGCCGTGTATACGCTCCCCGTTATACTCGTTGCGCTCGGCGTGTTGCTCATTGCGCTGCCAAGGCGCGATTTCAGGCCGATCTCCATCGTATGCATCGCGGTCATATTCCTGTCCGTGATCGCGCTTATCCACGTTTTCGCAAAGAGCGAGTCGCTTGCCGTTTCGAGCTTCGGCGAAAACCTGAAGGCGGCCTATTGGCTCGGCAAGCAGCACGTGGGCGGCGGCGTTGTGGGCGGCATATTCGCTTCGCTGTTTGTATACATGCTCGGCTCCACGGGCAGCATAATCGCGCTCATCGGCATCATCCTTATCGCGATTCTGCTCATCACCCATTTCTCGATCCGCGCCTACTTCAACGGCCTGCGCGAAAAGCGTGAGCTGAAGCTTGCGGACGGCGGCGCACCTTCGCGCAAAAAGCAAAAGCTCTACGGCGAGAGCCTCTCCGGCAGCGACAGCCTCGATGACGACGGCTTCATCCGCCACACCGGCAAGCCCCTCACCTCGGGCGACACCGATTACGATTACTCTCCCCGCAAAGACGGAAGCAGCGGCGGCACCCGCAGCACCGCAGGCACCCGCAGCACCCGCTCCCCCGCGAGGAATGCAAACAACTACATCGACGAGCGCAAGCGCGCCCAGCGCGAGGAAAACGAGAAAAAGAATGCCGAATGGCTGCCCCTTCGCAAGCATAAGCCGGCGGACGATCTCGAGTTCCTGCCCATCTCGGGGCCTCTTGAAAAGAGCGGGAAGAGCAGGAAGCACGGCAAGAGCAAAAAGGTTCAGTCCGAGCTCAAGGAGAGCTTCGGCTTTGAAGCTTTTTGCGGCGATCCGCTTTCGGCGGACGTTGAGACCGAGTTCGGCGATACCGACACCGCGTTCGGCAGCTTCTCCATCCCGCTCGGCACCCCCAAAAAGAGACCCGCTTCCGATGATATTCTCGAGGGCGTGAGCATCTCGCGTTACGATCCCAAGCCCGTTTCCGAAAGTTCTGAGGAAGAAGAAAGCGCCAAGCCCGCACCCGTTTCCGTTATCCGTGATACGGACGATCCCAAGCCCGCAAAGGCGAAGATCGAAGCCGTGGAAACCGAAAGCGACTCCGAAGCCGTTGTGATCGAGCAGAGCGCGCCCGAATACGTTTACCAGCGCCCGCCGATAAATCTTCTCAAGCTGCCCGACCCCACCGTGGCGATCGGCGCTGAATCCCCCGAGGAGAAGGCGCGCGTTCTTATAGACACGCTCAAGAGCTTCAATATCGAGGCAAAGATAGTCAATATCAGCATCGGCCCCGTTATAACGAGGTTCGAGCTGCAGCCCGCGCAGGGCGTTAGGGTAAATAAGATAACCTCCCTTTCAAACGACATCGCGCTCGCGCTTGCGGCGCCGAGGGTGCGCATTGAAGCGCCGATCCCGGGCAAATCCGCAATCGGCATAGAGATACCGAACCGCAGCACCGCGCCCGTGCTCCTTCGCGAGCTTATCGACACCTCGGATTTCAACACCGCAAAATCCCCGCTCACCTTCGCCGTTGGCAAGGACATTGCGGGCAACGCCGTGTATGCCGACCTTGGCAAGATGCCGCACATGCTCGTTGCGGGTCAGACAGGCTCGGGTAAATCGGTATGCATCAACGGCATAATCCTCAGCCTTGTGTATAAGTCCTCCCCGAAGGACGTGCGCATGATCCTTATCGACCCCAAGGTGGTCGAGCTTTCGATCTTCTCCACCATCCCCCACCTCTTCTGCCCCGTGGTCACGGAGCCCAAGAAGGCGGCGGGCGCACTGCGCTGGGCGGTGAACGAGATGGATCAGCGTTACAAGCGCATGGCTGAAGTTCACGCAAGGGATATCGACCGCTACAACGCCGTTCAGACGGACGAAAACGAGCGCTGGCCGCGGCTGGTCATCATCATCGACGAGCTTGCCGATCTTATGATAGTTGCCGGCAAGGACGTTGAAGAATCCATCTGCCGCATCGCTCAGCTCGGCCGTGCCTGCGGTATCCATCT
>CADBGC010000144.1 GCA_902794055.1 uncultured Eubacteriales bacterium
CGATATAGGCGAGCTTTGCCCCATACTCGAGCACGCTAAAAACAATATGACGGACAAGCCTGTGCTCATCCATGTTATAACAGAGAAGGGCAAGGGCTACGCTCCTGCGGAAAATGATCCCGAGCGATTCCACGGCATCGGCGCTTTCAACGAGGAAACGGGCGAAAGTGCATCATCAAACAACAACTCAAAGGTGTTTTCGGAGGAGCTTTGTCGAATCGCCGAAAAGGACGAGCGCATTGTTGCGATAACCGCCGCTATGCCGTCGGGAACCGGGCTTTCGGAATTTGCCAAGCGGTTTCCCGAGCGTTTCTTCGACGTAGGCATCGCCGAGCAGCACGCCTCAACTATGGCGGCGGGAATGGCTGCATGCGGAATAAAGCCGGTTTTTGCCGTTTATTCCACATTTCTTCAGCGCGCCTACGATCAGCTTTTGCACGACGTTTGCCTGCAAAAGCTTCCTGTCGTGTTCGGAATCGACAGAGCGGGTCTTGTTGGTGCGGACGGCGAAACTCACCAGGGCGTTTACGATATTGCTTATTTGACGACTCTTCCGGGCGGCTTCAAGCTGTTTTCACCTTCCTCTCAGCAGGAGCTTCGCGCAATGCTTGATCATGCGCTTGAAATTAACGAGCCCTGCGCCGTTCGCTATTCGCGCGGATTGCTTCCTTCAAGGGAACTTGAAGATGATGCGGATATGGAGTCGTGGCAGATCATATCGAAGGTTCGCCCCGTTACCGTAGTTGCTTCGGGAAGACTCCTCGATAATGCCATAAAAGCCTGCGAGGGTCTTGACGTTGGACTTGTCAACGCAAGGCTGATCTCGCCGATAACCTTGGAACGACTTGAGCTTCTTTCGGGTGCCGATACGATAATAACCGTTGAGGATGGCAGCCGCGACACGGGCTTTGGCGCACAGCTTGCGAGGCTCGCCTGCGAAAAGGGCGGTATCCGTGTTAAAACGCTCGGTATTCCGAGCTATCCTATATGTGCGGCAAGTCCCAAACAGCAGGATGAGGAATGTGGTCTTTTGCCCGAGCAGATACGAAGCACTGTGATAGAATGTATGAACGAACGGGGGAAGAAACTTGGCTGAAAGAGCGGATAATAAGCTTGTTGAGCTCGGGCTTGCAAAGAGCCGGGAACGTGCAAAGGCGCTTATAATGGAGGGTGTCGTATTTCTTGACGGCGTTCGCGTTATGAAGCCGAGCGACACTGTTAAGAACGGTCAAACTCTAAGCATTAAGGAGGATCCGATCCCGTTTGTCAGCAGGGGCGGGCTAAAGCTTGAAAAGGCCGTGAAAAACTATAATATCGACCTTTCGGGAAAGCTTTGCCTGGACGTTGGCGCATCCACGGGAGGCTTCACCGACTGCATGCTGATGCACGGCGCGAGAAAGGTCTACGCGGTGGATGTTGGCTACGGTCAGCTCGATTGGAAGCTTAGAAGCGATGAGCGCGTTGTCTGCATGGAGCGGCATAACGCAAGGCTGATGGAGCCATCATGGTTTGACGAGCTGCCGACCTTCGCTTCGTGTGACGTTTCGTTTATTTCAATAAAGCTGATACTTCCGCGAATGCTTGAGGTGCTTGAAGCCGGAGGCGAAGCGGTTGTGCTCGTCAAGCCCCAGTTTGAAGCGGGGCGCAGCAAGATCGGCAAAAACGGCGTGGTTCGCGAACGCTCGACCCATATCGAAGTGCTCGATGAGGCAGCGCGATTCGCACTCGAAACGGGCTTTTCCATAAAAGCCGTTGATTATTGACCGATAACGGGGCCAAAGGGCAATATCGAGTTTCTGCTTTACCTTAAAAAGCCGCCGCTCGGCTCCGTCGAATGCATCGATGAAGCGCAGCTTTCATGTATCGCGGAAAGCATCGTTCAAGCCGCGCATTCCGAGCTGAATAACTGACGTATTAATTTTTGAAGCCGAAATACGGAGGCTTAATGAATAACAGAGTTTACATAATCGCAAATCCAACCAAGCAGGGCGCGGGCGAGGTGCTCAAAAAAGCTTGCTCCATTGTAGAAGCGGAGGGGTGTGAGGCTCGTTCGTTTTACGAACCCGCGGAGCTGTTTTCGCAATGCGGCGAGAATCCTCCGCGCCTCGTCATCGTTATCGGCGGTGACGGGACGGTTCTAAGGGCCGTTTCTTCCGCCGTGAACAACGGCATCGAGGTCAGCGCACCCATACTCGGTATAAATTACGGCAAGATCGGCTTTTTCAGCGAAACCGATATCGATGGCTTTAAACAGGCGTTTTGCGCCTTCCTTTCGGGCGAACATCGCATAGACCGCGCCGCAATGCTTCGCGCACAGGTCGGCGATGGCAAAAGCTTCGTTTGCCTGAACGACTTTATGATAGCCAAGCAGGGCTTTTCGTCGGTCGCGCATCTTGAGGTGATAATCGACGGCTCGAGCATGGGCATGGTGCATGCGGACGGCGTGATCGTTTCATCAACCACCGGCTCAACCGGCTATTCGATCTCCGCAGGTGGGCCGATAGTTGCCCCGAATCACGACGTTATCCTTGTTACCCCGATCTGCCCGCATTCGTTGACCGTTCGCCCGGTCGTGGCTTCGTTTGATTCAAATATAACCGTTGTTGCCCACAGCGACTGCGTTCTTCATGCCGACGGCGCGCAGCTCATGCAGCTTGACAGCGGCTCGGTGATAAGCATAGAAAAATCGGAGCATAGAATCGGCTTTGTTCGCATCGGCGAAAGAAATATATTCAAGCTCATCAGAGAAAAGCTCGCTTGAGCTTCGTTTGGGAGGCAACATGCTTTCAAGACTGATAATAAACAATATCGCGCTCATAGATAAGCTCGAGGTGGAGCTGAGCCCCGGCTTCAACGTGCTGACGGGCGAGACGGGTGCGGGTAAATCCATAATTATCGACAGCGTGAACCTTATCCTCGGCGAGCGCGGCAGTAAGGAGCTGATCTCCACGGGCAGCCAAAAGGCGCGGGTGGAGGGCTTTTTCGATATTTCGGATATTGAATCAAACTCCGCCGATGAAAACAATCTCTTCTCTCAGCTCGATTCCCTCGGCATAGATATCTCCGAAGGCGAGCTCATCATAGTTCGCGAGATAACGGCGGCGGGCAAGAGCCTCTGCCGAGTAAACGGGGAGATAGTAACTCTGAACACGATTCGCTCCATAACCGACAGACTTGTGGACGTGCATGGTCAGCACGAGCACCAATCCCTGCTCGAACCAAAGCGCCATATCGGCATTTTGGATGCCTTCGGCGGTGCGCAGATCGCTTCTGCGCTCGCCGACACCGCGAGCATCTACTCCGAGTACAAGTCGGTTGAAAACAGGCTCAACGCGGGATTCGTTTCCGAAGCCGAGCGCGAGCGCCGCATAGATATACTCGGTTATCAGATAAGCGAGATTGATTCAGCCGATCCGCGGATCGACGAGGAAGCCGCGATTGAGGAAGAATTAAAGCTTCTTTCAAACGCAGAACGCATAAACTCAGCTCTTGCAAGCGGCAGCGAACTGCTCTCGGGCGATGGGGGAGCGCTTTCTTCCCTTCGCTCTCTGATGCGCTCCGTTTCTTCCATTTCCGACCTTTCCACGCAATACTCGGAGCTGCATCAGCGCATCGAAAGCGCGTTCTACGAGCTTGAGGATGCATCGTATCAGCTTCGCGATATGCAGCTTTCCTTCGAGTATTCGCCCGAGCGGCTGAACGAGCTTGAAAACAGGCTCGATCTACTGAACTCGCTAAAAAGAAAATACGGCGGCACGATCGAAGCCGTGCTCCAATTTCGCGAAGAAGCACGGAGGGAGCTTGATGAGCTTACAGGCGCGGAGGAAATGCGAGCAAAGCTCAGCTTGGAGCGCGAAAAGCTTATCAAAGCATACTCTAAAGCTGCGGTAAAGCTCTCCGAGCTTCGCCATAAAACCGCCGAGGTGCTGAAAGTAGGCGTAAACTCCGAGCTGCGTGTTCTTGGAATGGAGAAGGCCGTATTTGATATAAAGATCGAAACAGAGCTTGCCGAGCTTCATCCCTTGGGCAGCGATTCGGTCGAATTCCTGCTCTCCGCCAATGCTGGAGAGCCGCTTAAGCCGCTGTCGAAGGTCGCATCGGGCGGCGAGCTTTCAAGGATAATGCTTGCCGTGAAAACTGTTTGCGCGGGCATAGACGGAACTTCGACATTGATCTTCGATGAGGTCGATACGGGCATCAGCGGGCTGACCGCCGTAAAGGTGGGGGAGAGGCTGAGCCTCGTTTCCAAGCAAAAACAGGTTCTCTCGGTCACGCATCTGCCGCAGATCGCCGCTTTTGCGGACTGCCATCTGCTCGTTGAAAAGCATACGGACGGCGAAAGAACGCACACCACTCTGCGCGAGCTCGACTTATCCGAACGCCGATCCGAGCTTGCCCGCATCATGGGTGCGGCGGGCTCGCATGAAGGCGCGCTCAGCTATGCTTCCGAGATGCTCGAAAGCGCGGAGAAGTTCAAAAAGAGCGTTTGACAATCGGCTTTCAAATAATACTATTTGCATAAAAATGACCGCAGGCACAATGCTGCGGTCATTCTCTCTTACGCAAAAAGTCTTATTCGGCGGGGCTGAAATCCTCTTTGCCAACGCCGCAGAGCTCACATACGAAATCCTCGGGAAGATCCTCCCATTTGGTTCCGGCCTCGTCCTCGTCGTAAACCCAGCCGCAAACGTTGCAAACGTACTTCATAAAAGCATCTCCTTTCAAAACAATTTTTGAAACACAAACCTACCTGATTTGCATAACATGATTATACACTTAAACTTGCGGCAATTCAAGGGCTGAATGTGATAAAGTTACCGAACACAGCGCATTCGCTACGCCTTGCTTTCCGATTCAAGCTCGATCTGCCTATCGGGAACGTATATGCAGAACGCCGGGCGCATTTCGCCAAGATACAGCCAAACGTTCGCTCCCATGACCATATCCGTATCGAAATACATATCGGGGATGAACATAAGCGCGCTCGAACGCCGCGCCCCCTTGATAGTAACGCCCTCCTTGACAGGCGATTCGCGGAAAAGCTCTATCCGCCTTCCAAGGTCGCTCACCGCAAGCTCCTTTGAAAGCATCGGGATAAGCTGTTCATCGGTGCCGTAAACCACGTTGTCCTCATTTTTAAGCCAATTAAGAGTAAGCATTATTGCCTCCGATCATAGTTTGATTCGAATAAAGTATAGCATAGTGGCATTTAAAATTCAATCACAAAAGGACACAATCACTCAACAAGG
>CADBGC010000145.1 GCA_902794055.1 uncultured Eubacteriales bacterium
ATCATGGCGCGGGTGCCTGCGGCGTGTACGTTGCAGATGTCCACTCCGAGATTAGCGAGCACTTTCATAGACTTCATGACCGTGTTCGGAATGTCGTGAAGTTTCAGATCGAGGAAGATCCTGTGTCCTCTTGCCTTTATCTCGCGAACGATCGACGGACCCTCGGCATAGTAAAGCTCCATGCCGATCTTAACAAAGGGTTTTCTTGAAAGACCCTCGAATCTGTCGAGAAACGCGAAAACGTCCTCTTTGCTCGCAAAATCACATGCTACGATAACATCCTTACCCATTGTGTGCGCCTCCTATTATATCCTTTAAGTTTTTGATTCGGTATTTATCCATGACATCGGGGAGCTCATTGATTATGCTCGGGCAGATGAAGGGCTCGACAAGATTCGCCGCGCCTATCTGCACCGCGCTCGCTCCGGCGAGCATCATTTCGATAACGTCCGCAGCGCTTGAAACGCCGCCCATGCCGATTAT
Source organism: uncultured Eubacteriales bacterium (assembly GCA_902794055.1). Lineage (GTDB taxonomy): Bacteria > Bacillota > Clostridia > Christensenellales > CAG-138 > PeH17. The sequence continues at coordinate 484 of CADBGC010000145.1, forward strand.
CGGCAGCTTTACCGCCTCGTATACCTGATAGACCATGCGAACAGCGACCGGGAATACCGCGCTGCCCGAGAAGCCGCCCATTTTATTGGCAAGCACAGGCTTTTTGCTGCGAAGATCTATGCGCATCCCGAGCAGGGTGTTGATAAGGCTTATGCCGTCCGCCCCAGCATCCGCACAGGATCCAGCGATCGAAACGATATCCGAAACGTTTGGACTGAGCTTCATAAACACGGGCTTTTTCGTGACCTTCTTCACAGCAGCCGTTACCTCGGCGGCAGCCCTGGGATCGGTGCCGAAGCTCATGCCGCCGTTGTGTACGTTCGGACAGCTTATATTTACCTCGATGATCCCGACCTGCTCGCATCCGTCGAGCAGCTCAGCGGTCTTGGCGTATTCTTCAACCGAGAAGCCGCCGACGTTTGCGATCACTTTTTTATTAAAGACCTGTTTCAGTTTGGGAAGCTCATGATCGATAACGGCATGAACGCCCGGGTTTTGAAGGCCGATGGAGTTGAGCATGCCCCCGGGGCATTCCGCAATGCGCGGAGTGGGGTTTCCAAAGCGCGGCTCATATGTGGTTCCCTTGAAGGAGAAGGAGCCAAGTACGTTTATATCGTACAGCTCGGCAAATTCGTATCCGTAGCCGAACGTGCCGCTTGCGGGGATTATCGGATTATCGAGCTCAAGACCGCAGAGCTCAACGCGAAGCCTGTTTTCAGTATTGCTCATTTAAGCTCCTCCCATATTATCTCGGAAGAATCAAACACGGGGCCGTCCTTGCAGATGCGTTTCGCGCCGGAGCGTGTCATCATAGAGCAGCCCATGCATGCGCCGAAGCCGCAGCCCATGCGCTCCTCGAAGCTGTACTGCCCCTCCGTTTGGAGTATCTGCCTAACTGCGCGATACATCGGAAGGGGACCGCAGGTGTAGAAGAAGCTGCGATCCTGAGGAGCCGCTGCGATAGCATCGGTAACGAAGCCCTTGATGTCGGAGCTCCCATCAACAGTAGAAACAAACACAGCTGCACCGAGTGCCTTGAGCTCTTCAAGCAAGTATACGTCCTCTGCGGAATTGAAGCCCAGCGCACAGCAAACGTTCTTGCCCTGCTCAACAAGGGTCTTTGCAAGCTTGTACATCGGAGGAACGCCGCTGCCGCCCGCAATAAGAAGTGGCTTGTCGCCGCTCTTATCTACGTCATAGCCATTGCCGAGCCCCGTCAGCACGTCCACTGTCTCCCCCGCCTTCATGCGGCTCATTTGCTCGGTGCCGATTCCGACAGTTTTATACATCAGCGTGAACTGATCCTGATTATAGTCGCAAACTGAGATGGGGCGGCGCAGATACAGGCCGTTAAGCTTTACATTGGCAAACTGACCAGGCCGAGTGAATCCGTGATCGGCACCCTTGAGCACCATAACGCAGATATCCTTTGCTATGCGATAGTTTCTGTCTATCTCATAAACGTTTTGTTTAAGCATGTTTTCTCCAATCAAAGAATTATTCGGCGGAATAAACCATTCGCTCCCTGCAAACGGTCAGCATGCATTTTCCGAAGACCTGCATGCCCACGAAGGGTGAAGCTTTTCCCATCGAAAGAAAGTCGTTGTCGTCGATCCTATACATATTTTCAAGATCGAACACCGTGAAGTCGTTTTCGATATCGATACCGAAACGAGCAGCGGGCTTGAGGCTCATAAGCTCAACAAGCCTTTCAAGCGTTATAACGCCGCCTCGCACGAGCCGTGTATAGAGCACGGGAAACGCCGTTTCAAGCCCGACTATACCAAACGCGCTCTTTTCAAGACCCTTGGACTTCTCCTCCTTGGGGTGCGGCGCGTGATCGGTCGCGATCATGTCCACAGTGCCGTCGAGTATGCCCTCTATCAGCGCATCTTGATCCCGTTTTGAGCGCAGGGGCGGATTCATTTTGAACCTGCCGTCCTCAAGCAGGTCGGCATCGGTAAATACGAGATAATGCGGCGCGGTCTCGCAGGTCACGTCCAGCCCATCGGCCTTCGCTTTTCTTATCAGCTCAACGGATTCGGCGGTGGAGATATGGCAAACGTGATATTTGCAGCCTGTTTTGCGAACAAGCTCGATATCACGCTCTATCTGCTTCCACTCGCTTTCGGAGCAGATTCCGCGATGGCCATGAGATCTTGCATACTCGCCGTCGTGGATGTAGCCCCCGAACAGAAGCGAATTATCCTCGCAGTGTGCTGCGACTATCCTGCCGAGGCGCTTGGCTTCGGTCATGGCGCGAAGCATCATTTCTTCACTCTGCACCCCCCTGCCGTCATCCGAAAACCCGATGACGTGCGGAGCCATGGCTTCCATTTCGGAAAGCTCACTCCCCGCTTCGTTTACGGTGATAGCGCCATACGGAAGAACGCGAACGCAGGCATCGCGCTTGATTATATCGAGCTGCTGTTTAAGGCTTTCAAGGCTGTCCGGCACGGGGTTTAAGTTCGGCATCGGACAAACTGCGGTGAAGCCACCGCGGGCAGCAGCTAAAGATCCCGTCTTGACGGTTTCTTTATAAGAAAAGCCCGGCTCTCGAAGATGAACGTGAACATCAACAAAACCGGGAAGAACTATGCAATTATCGAATCGGTTGGAAGAAAGATCGGGAAAAGTATTGGTAAGAAAGCTTATTAACGAACTATCGAGCAAAAACTCCGTTCTATTTCCAAGCACTGTCATCGCTGCCGTCCTTTCGCATAAAATCATGTAATTATACTAAAGAGAAACGCGATTGTCAAGAAGGTTTGAGCGTTGTGTTCGGATAAGCAAAAATATATATTAGTGCTTTCGTTTCATCGTTTTACAGAATATAAACTCAATTGCTCTTGTATTGGTCTTACGATTGTGCTATTATCAAAAAAGTACGAACTTAATTGCCGCAAAGCGATATCTTTCGTTTTATGCGGAAAGGAGAAAAAAGTGAGATCTTTCAGACCAAAGCTGTTCGACGCTCTGCGCGACTATTCCGGCGCTAAATTTGTAAACGATCTTATCGCAGGTATCATCGTTGCGATCATAGCTCTGCCGCTCTCCATAGCGCTCGCAATCGCTTCCGGCGTTTCACCCGAGCAAGGTCTCTATACTGCCGTAGTTGCCGGCTTTATCATCGCATTCCTCGGCGGCAGCCGCGTGAATATCTCGGGTCCGACTGCGGCATTCGCGGCAATAGTCGCCGGTATAGTGGCCACGCACGGCATAGCAGGACTTACGCTCGCAGCCGTAATAGCGGGTATCATATTGATACTGATGGGCGTTTTCCGATTCGGATCGCTGATAAAGTACATACCGATGACTCTGACCGTCGGCTTCACCGCCGGCATTGCCGTTACCATAATCATTGGTCAGATAAAGGACTTTTTCGGCCTTACCTTTGCCCCGGGAACCAATGCGATCGAAACGCTCGACAAGCTCAAGGCCATTTTTGCCTCGATAGGCACTATCAATTTTCACGCGGTCATAGTCGGATGCATCGGTCTTGCTATACTCATCCTATGGCCCCTCGCCTTCAAAAACGGCAAGGGCAAGGTATCGAGTATTCTTGCTAAGATACCGCCGTCCATCATCGCGGTCATAGCGGGAATACTGCTCGTGAGCTTCACTCCGCTCAAGGTCAACACGATCGGAACGCTCTACCCAACGCTCAAAGCCGGCTTCCCCACGCCCTCCATCCCCGCCTTCGATTTTGAGACCGTTAAGGCTGTGATACCGAGTGCCTTCACCATTGCCGTGCTTGCGGCGATCGAATCACTGCTTTCCTGCGTGGTCTCCGACGGCATGATTGGCGATAAGCATAACTCGAACACCGAGCGGATCGCGCTTGGAATCGGCAATATCGGCTCCGCGGTATTCGGAGGAATACCCGCGACCGGCGCGATCGCAAGGACCGCCGCAAACGTCAAAAACGGCGGACGCACTCCCGTAAGCGGCATCATTCATGCGCTCGTGCTGTTGCTTTTCCTTCTGGTTTTGATGCCTCTTGCAAAGCTTATACCCATGCCCATAATTGCGGCGATCCTATTCATGGTTGCGTATAACATGAGCGAGTGGAGGCATTTCGTGCATATCGTCAAAACCGCACCGCTTTCGGATATCCTCGTGCTCGTGCTGACCTTCGTTTTAACGGTCGCTTTCGATCTTGTGGTGGCGATCTCCGTTGGCCTCGTGCTTTCCGCAATACTCTTTATGAAGCGCATGTCCGACGAAACGGGCATTCGCAGATGGGATGACGACGAGAGCAAGGGCGAAAAATATAAGGCCATTCCCCAAAACACTCTCGTGTATGAGTTCAACGGCCCGATGTTCTTTGCGGGCGCAGAAAAGCTGCTTGATTTCTCTATAGAAGAGGACACCAAGGCGCTGATACTTCGCATGGGCGGCGTTCAGTCGGTCGATGCGACTGCAATGAAGAATCTTGATCTCATGCTCTATCAATGTTCACATAAGGGGATAAGGCTCATGCTCTCCCACGTTAACCCATTCCCCATGAAGGTGCTTAAGAAAGCGGGCTTCATCGATAAGCTCGGCACGGAGAACATATTCGCCGATATCGACAGCGCGCTTGTAGCTGCGGAAGCGATATCATCAAAAAGCAGCGAATGATAGAACAAGCTGAATTTAAGCCCTGCACGGTTCGCCGTGCAGGGCTTATTCATATACATTGAGATCACTGCGGATTCAGAACTCAGATATCGTCATCCTCGTCGTAGTTATCCTTCCTCTTTT
>CADBGC010000146.1 GCA_902794055.1 uncultured Eubacteriales bacterium
CAACTCGGGCGTCATTCTTTCGCAGATATTCCGCGGCTTTGCCAAGGCGCTCAAGGGCGCGGAGAGCGAGATAACCGCGCGTATGCTGAGCGAAGCGCTCACATCGGGCACTGAGGCGGCGTATAAGGCGGTCATGAAGCCCAAGGAGGGCACGATGCTCACCGTTGCAAGGCTGATGAGCGAGAGCGTTTCAAAGGCCGTTGCCGCGGGCGCGGATGCATATAAGGTTGTTGAAGTCATGCTCGAAAGCGGCGAGGCCGCGCTGAAAAAAACACCCGAGCTGCTTCCCGTTTTGAAGGAAGCGGGCGTGCTTGATTCGGGCGGCATGGGTCTTTTGACCATATATCGAGGCTTCAAAATGGCGCTCGACGGCGAGGAGCCGGGCGATGATTTTTCCCTGCTTATGAAGAGCGAGGAAACGAATACAGAGAATGCGGCGATAATCTCCGGCGCGGCCGAGGACATCGTTTTCGGCTACTGCACCGAATTTTTCGTGATAAGGCTGAATAAAAATGCGACCGACAGCGAGGTTGCAAAGTTCCGCGCCAAGCTCATGAGCATGGGCGATTCGGTGGTCGTGGTTCACGATGACGGAATGATAAAAGTCCACGTGCACACAAACGATCCCGGAAAGGCGATTCAAAACGCGATGCGTTTGGGCGAGGTCGATAAGATCAAGATCGAGAACATGCGCGAGCAGAACCGCGCCATTGCCGAGCAGCGCAAGGCGAATGAAAAGGAGCTTGGCGTTGTTGCGGTCAGCGCGGGCGACGGCATCGACGAGGTGCTCTCAAGCCTCGGGGTGGACGTTATCATACCCGGCGGGCAGACCATGAACCCCAGCGTGGACGTCATACTGCAGGCCGTAAAGAAGGCGAATGCGCGCAACGTGATCATCCTTCCCAATAACCCGAATATCATCCTTGCGGCTCAAAGCGCCGCGGAGAGCGCGGAGTGCAAGGTGCTCGTAGTTCCTTCCAGGACCATCGTTGCGGGCATAAGCGCGATGATCGGCTTCGATCCCGACGGCGATGCGCAAACCAATTGCGACACCATGACCGAGCTGCTTGAAAACGTGCTTTCCGGCTCCGTCACCTTCGCCGTTCGCGACACCGCGTTCGAGGGCAAGGATATCAAGGAAAACGACGTTATCGGCATCCTCGAAAGCAAGATCGAGATCGTGGAAAAGAGCGTTGATGCCGCTGCCGAGGCGCTTATAGAGAAGATGCTCGCTCAGCGCGGCGACGATGCGATCGTTTCGCTGTTCTACGGAGCGGACACCAAGCACGAGGATGCGCAGGCGCTCTGCGACAGGATGCAGCAGAAGCATTCGAGCGCGGAGTTCGTGGTGCAGCACGGCGGTCAGCCGCTCTACTACTACTATATCGCCGTTGAGTGATCCCGCCGTGGAGAAAACTTCGGAACTTACAAAAATCAAAGGCATCGGCCCCGGGCGCATCAAGCATTTTGCCCGCCTGGGGCTTTTTTCGTTGCAGGATCTCGCTTCCTTTCTTCCAAGAAGCTATCTCGACTACTCAAAGCCCGTGAAGATAGAGGCTGCGGAGGACGGAGAGCCCGCCGCGATAGAGGTGCGCTTCATCGGCCCTGTAAAAACCTTTCGCGCAAAATCAGGGCTGACGATAACCACCGTATCCATCAGCGACGAAACGGGAAACATCACCGCTTCGTGGTTCAATCAGCCCTATATCGCGCGCTCCATCCCGAGCGAGCCGGGCTGCTATGCGCTCGGCACGGTGGATAAAAGAACGGGCGCAAGGCTCCTGCGCACGAGCTTTTCAAAGGAGCTTCCCGGGATACTTCCCGTTTACCCGCTCACGAGCGGCTTAACGCAGAGCGTGATGCGATCCGCCGTTCGCGGCGCGCTCGAGCTTTGCCTCGATGAAGTCGAGGAAACGCTGCCGGAAGAGATAAGGGCTGAATACGGCCTCGTTCCGCTCAAAACGGCGATGGAGACGGTGCATTTTCCGAAGAATGCGGAAGAGCTTGCAGCCGCGCGCCGCAGGCTTGCCTTCGAGGATGCGGCGGTGCTGACGATCGTGCTTGAAAAGCTGCGCCGCGACAGAAAGGGGCAGAAGGGCATCGCGTTCAACACCGCGGGGCTGCTCGATGAATTCCTCGAGCTGCTGCCGTTTGAACCCACGGCGGCGCAGTATTCGGTAATGAACGAGATCGCGCTCGATATGGCATCTAATCAGCCGATGAGCAGGCTCATTCAGGGAGACGTTGGCTCGGGCAAGACCGCGCTCGCGCTGTACGCGATGTTCATTGCCGCGAAAAACGGCGCTCAATCGGTGCTCATGGCGCCGACCGAGATCCTTGCCGAGCAGCATTTTACGCTTTTAAAGCGATTTTTCGGCGAACGAGCCGCCATTTTGAAGGGGAATATGAGTGCCCCCGTCAAGCGCGAGGTCATATCAGGCATTGCGGACGGCAGCATAATAGCCGTCACGGGGACCCACGCGCTCATAGAGGGCAAGGTGGAGTTTCAAAAACTCGGCGTCGTCATCACGGATGAGCAGCACCGCTTCGGTGTGCGCCAGCGCGCGGAGATAGGCAAGAAGGCCGAGTCGCCCGATACTATCATAATGAGCGCAACGCCGATACCGCGAACGCTCTCGCTGATCCTCTACGGCGATCTGGACGTTTCGCTCGTCAAGGGCATGCCGCCTGGAAGAAAGCCGATCGCAACGCGCCTTGTGCCGAGCGAAAAGCGCATCGCGATGTATCGCTATATCGAGGAGCAGATAAAAAAGGAGCGCACTCAGGCATACGTCGTTTGCCCGATGATCGAGGAAAATGAGGATCTGGAGCGCGTGCGCTCGGCGGAAGCGGTGTTCGATGAGTTGAAGGAGAATCTCTCGGTTCGCGTCGCGCTCGTTCACGGAAAGCTCAAGAGCGCGGAAAAGGAAGCCGTGATGGATGAATTCCGAAGGGGCGAGATAGATATTCTGGTTTCCACAACGGTCATCGAGGTTGGGGTGGACGTTCCGAACGCCTGCACCATGGTCATAGAATCCGCCGAAAGATTCGGCCTTGCGCAGCTCCATCAGCTTCGCGGCAGGGTCGGGCGCGGGCAGCGCCAGAGCGAATGTTACCTGCTCACCGAAAGCAGGTCGAAATCGGCGGTATCGCGCCTCAAATTTTTAACGGAAACGAACGACGGCTTCAAGATCGCCGAAAAGGATCTGGAAACGCGCGGCCCCGGCGAATTGATCGGAATGCGCCAGCACGGCATAAGCGAATTCGGCGCGGCGGCGCTCGCTTCGGATATCGAAACGCTCAAGCAGGCGCGGGAATGCGCCGAAAAGCTGCTTTGCATGCCCGAAGAAAAGAGCGAAAAGCTTTTGAAAAAGGCAATGCGCAAATACAACAGATCGCTCGAGGATATAGTTATAAACTGATGAATACATAGAAGCATCGGTAAGATGAACACCTACTCAAAATGGCTGCGGTTCTGCGCAGCCATTTATATTTCACATCATAAGCTTTATTTCTTCGACGATATGGGTCGATCAATCTTCCTTGATGATCTTCTCCCAGTAAACATAGCCGAAAAACTCCTCTATCCGCTCCGCCAAATGATCGTACTTCGCCTTTAGATGCGGGTGGGAATAGAGTGAATCCATATTTACCTGCATCGGCTCGCCAAGGAGCGCCTCTATAAGCGTTGCGCGATCCTCTCGCTCGTTTCGGGTGCTGTATATTCGGATGAAATACGGATCGTCCCCGCCGTCGTAGAGGTAGCGCCCGAGCTTTTCATATCCATCGGGGCTGTTCCATTCATCGAGCGCGTAAACGAAGTCCGGCGGATTCAGCTTCGCCCAATCCTCGTCATAAAAACCGCTCAGGGTTCTGCTCCGGAGAAGGAGCTCCACGCAATGCCATATCTCGTGATGGGCAGTTTTGCCGATGGTCGAAGCCGTCCATTCATTCACTTGCAGATTCACGGTGTAGTATACCGTTGATTTCTCGGCATCGCCCGAAATGTCCGAGATATCGTCGAGCGGAGCAAGATCGGGGAGCATGATAAAACGCATGCCGCCCAAGCCCAAGCTCTTGAAGCTTTCGAAAAAGCCCTCGGGGTATAATGAAAGCGCTGCGTTAAACGATATGAGAGTGCCTTCAAGATAGGCTGCTTCATCATCGGTAAAATCCTTGCGGATCACTCCCGTTTCAACCTTCCACTCGTTAAGCTCGTTGCCGAACAGAATACGAACACCGCATTTTTTCTCGATGCCGTCCGCGATCGCGCGCGCATCGAGAAGATACTCCGGAAGCTCTTGTGCAGGCTCGCCGCCCTCAAAAAGCGGGAGCTTTTCCGAATACTCAAGGCTTTCCGGGTCGATAAGCAGCGTTTTGCTTTCCCGATGCCCTTGCTCATCATAGCGCGAGCAAGCGATCACCCAGCGCGCTATGTCCTCAGCGTACTCTGCGCATACCACAGAAAAGCCTTCGTCAAGCAATTTCCACATTTCGAAAACAGCGCCGCTTCGCGTGTCGAAAAAGAAGCTTGCATCGTGACCGCCGCTGTACTCTTCCTCGGTGTATTGACCTGAGATAATTGCGTAGGGGGTTTTTACCGAGCCGAAGGCGCGCAGCAATTCACCGGAAAAGGTGTATGCCGTTCGTTCGCCGCTCGAAAGCTCGAACACCGTGAGCGGGTCGGAGCTGTCAAGAGTGCTGACGTAATCATAGCCGCCAAGCAGGCAGCACTCGCCGGCAAGCGTGAAAACTCGGTCGCCGAAATGGCAGGATCCGCTCAGAACGACATCGGAAGCTGCGGGATCATACAGCGCGAAAGCACTCTCTTCGTTATTGAAATCCGTACTGCAAAGCAGCAGCATGCCGCTGTCCTTATCAACGCTATCAAGCATAAGATCCGTTGCGGGCAGAAGAACGCTCTTGCTTCCGTTTGGCTCAAGCGCAACTATGCCCCTGTCCCTGCTGCCATTATCGATGAAGCATTCGCTGATGAAGCGTTCGTTCGCCCGATCGAGCTGCAGCAGGTTTTGCTCGGGGTCAGGCATGGGCTCGCTGCGGATAAGCTCCGGTTCGCTCGAAAAC
>CADBGC010000147.1 GCA_902794055.1 uncultured Eubacteriales bacterium
CTCGTTTGTGCAAACGATGCCCATGCGCTCGAAGCCGTTATCGCGGCAAACGACCTTGTGAACGCCGTTCTCGTTGTTGAGGGCGATAAGCTCGAGGATCTGCACGCCCTGCTCGCCGAGCATGGCAAAGCTCCCGAGGATTTCCCGATCGAGGTCGTTCCCGAGGGCATGCACCCCAGCGTTTGCGCGGCTCAGCTCATCCATGCGGGCAAGGCGGACTTCCTCATGAAGGGCAAGATCATGACCGGCAACCTCTTAAAGGGCGTTCTCGCTCCCGAGGCCGATCTGCGCACCGGCTCGCTTATGAGCCACGTTATGCTCTTCGAGGTTCCAGGCTATCATAAGCTGCTCGGCGTTACCGATGGCGGTATGTGCACCTATCCCGACCTTGAGAAGAAGGCGGGCATCGTTAAAAATGCAGTTGAATTCTTCCATAAGATCGGCGTTGAAAAGCCCAACGTTGCGGCGCTCTGCGCTATCGAAACCGTCAACCCCAAGATGCAGGAGACCGTGGACGGTGCGGAGCTCAAGCGCATGAGCCTTGAGGGCGAGCTTGGCGAGTGCTACGTCGAGGGTCCCATCAGCTACGACCTTGCGATGGTTCCCGAGCTTTCCGAGGTAAAGGGCTACACCGAGTGCCCCTGCTGCGGCGATTTCGATATCCTGCTCGTTCCCGAGATCGTTGTTGGCAACGTTCTCGGCAAGTGCCTCACCTACACCTGCGGCGGCAGGATGGCGGGCCTCATCATGGGCTGCAAGGTGCCGATCGTGCTCACCAGCCGCGGCTCCAGCGCCGAGGAGAAGTACTACAGCCTTGCGATGGGCGCGGGCTTCGTCGGTGAATAAAATGAAAAGAATACTCGTAATAAATCCCGGTTCGACCTCCACCAAGATCGCCGTTTTCGACGACGATAAGCAGGTCATGGCCGAAACCATCCGCCACCCGCTCGATGAAGTGAAGCAGTATACCTGGGTGATGGATCAGTTCGATTACCGCATGGCGCATATCGAGGAAGCTCTCAAGAATAAGGGCATCGAAAAGTCGAGTCTCGACTGCGTTATGGCCCGCGGCGGTCTGCTTCCGCCCGTTCCGAGCGGCGCATTCGTGATCAATCAGGAGATGATCGATTATTTCTATGCCGCAAAGGTCGACGTTCATATTTCAAACCTTGCCTGCGTGCTCGCCGATGCTATCGCAAAGCCCCTCGGCATCCCCGCGATGGTCTACGATCCCGTTGCGGTCGATGAGCTTGAGGACGTTGCGCGCATCACAGGCATGAGCGAGATCAAAAAGGCAAGCCGCGGTCATGTGCTAAACAGCCGCGCAATGGCTCGTAAGTGTGCCGAAGAGATCCTCGGCAAAAAGCTCGAGGACTGCACCATAATCGTGGATCATATCGGCGGCGGCTGCTCGACCTGGCTCGTCCACAAGGGGCGCTGCATCGATTGCTACAGCGACGACGATGCGGGCTTTGCGCCCGAGCGCTGCGGCAGGATACAGGCGATGAGCCTTGCAAAGCTCTGCTACAGCGGCAAGTACACCGAGGAGGAGATGAGCCGCTATATCCGCGGCAAGTCCGGACTTGCGGCGCTGATGGGCACCAGCGATGCGCTCGAAGTTGAAAGAATGGTCGAGCGCGGCGATGAGAAGGCCAAGCTCGTTTTCGAGGCGATGGCAAGGAGCCATGCCAAGGGCATAGCCGACCTTGCAAGCGTTGTTTGCGGCAAGGTTGATCGCATCGTTATCACGGGCGGCCTTGCAAACAGCAAGATGCTGATGGACATGATCCGTCCGCACGTGGAATGGATCGCGCCCATGCAGGTCATGGCGGGCGAATTCGAGATGGAAGCGCTCGCGGCGGGCGGCCTCAGAGTTCTGAACGGCGAGGAAAAGCCGCATGAATTCCATCTGAACGGCAACAGCGGCGAAAACGCCGAAAAGAAGGTCGTAAACGAGGAAATAGTGCTGACCGCCGAGAATTTCGATAAAGAGATCGCGGGCGACACCCCGATACTCGTCGATTTCTGGGCAAGCTGGTGCGGCCCCTGCCGCATGCTCGCGCCCACTATCGAGCAGCTCGCGCATGAATCCGACGGCAGCTATCGCGTCGGCAAGGTGAACGTGGATGACGAAGGCGCGATCGCCGCAAGGTTCGGCATACAGAGCATCCCCACGCTCATCGTTTTCAAAAACGGCGAAGAGGTCAGCCGCTCCCTCGGCGTTAAGCCCAAGGGCGCTATCCTCGAGATGCTGAAATAAGCTAATGTTTTACTTATTGGCGGCGAAGCGAAGGCTTCGCCGCCGCTTTTTTACGGATAAAGTCAAAGCTTCGCTTCTTTTGAAAATGACATATAAAGTTAATAAACGGGGCTTTTTAAGCTATTGACAGCAAAAAGTGATACTGATAATATAATATGTGTATAATACTTTTAAAGAAAAGGAGCAACCACGATGAAAAGAACGGTATGCTTGCTCTTATGCGCCGTGATGCTGATCGCATCGCTCTGCGCCTGCGGAAAAAACAGGCGGGATTCTGATAAAAACAGCGAGTTCGTTTATGATACGAAGCGCGAAGCGCTGGATCGCTATTTGAGCGTTATCGACAGCAGCGGAAAGTATGCTGTAATAACCGAAGGCCGCCTTATCGACGGAAAAGAAAAGCTGGATGAATTCTATGCGGATATTTGCGCGGGAAAGCCTTCAATCCTTAATTACACCATTAAAGAGTATGGCGAACCGAAAGCGTTTGGGTTGCTGGATCCCGAAAACAAAAGGCGTATCGTTGGCGAGATCACATTCGACGGCGAAGCGTTCTATGCTAATATAACGAATTATTTCCCCGAAAAAAAGGAATACTCTTTCACGGCAGCGCACCTTGAAAAAGGAGTTTACTATCTTTCGGAGAACGAACGCGGCGAATACGGCTTCGACCGAATGGAGTATTATTATCTGACTGACGGAACGGGCGAAGCGAAGATAGGGCGCTCTGCGGATCAGATCGCTCTTGCCTTGACGGATTACAACGGCAGGGTGGCGGAGCTTGAAACTCTTCGCTCCGAAAACGGGCTTCCCGCATTTGTGGCGGCCGTAAAGTTCGGTTGGGGAGAGGAAAAACGCCTGAGCGCGGACATGATGCGCTTTCCGACGGATGCGGATATCGGCAGCGTGCTGAAAATGCTTAAAAACGAGGGCTACACAGTCATAGAAGACGGCGAATGCACCTCGGGCTATGATCGCCTCGTTGAATTCTACGAGAAAACGAATAAAGGGAAAAAAGATACTTTAAAATATGCAACATACTATCCCGCCGATCCGAACTCGAACGAAGCCGACAGCCTGTTTATTGAGTTGGTTGACTACAACGGCGAATTCTATACGAAGATAACAAGGGGCATCGATTCAAACGAGATAGATCCTCCGAGCCGCTTTCGATATTTGAAACGCGAAACGGAAAAGATGCGCGAGGGTGCGCGTCACGATACTGCGGAGCATTTCTACTTTGTTAATGACAGGCGCAAAAGCTGGGAGGACATTGAGCGCGCAATGGACTCGTCCGATTTAAGCGTTGCGTTTGGATTCGCATGGGACTTTATGATATCTGTCTATTACGATTGACGGACCTTAAAACACAGAACTTCCGAAACAGAATCCCATCGGGAAACGATGCGGCTATCGCCATAGAAATATGCCGCGTTATAACTGCTTATTAAAACCGATACTCCGAAGCTTCGATAAAGGACGGGAAAAACGTCCTTTATTTTTGAACGAGAAAGATAACCGAAAGCGTAAGCAGCACCACGGCGCAAACGAGCACCCATTGCGGCGCAATAAAAAGAAGCCCAACGAATGCCGCGAGGCAAATAATGCCTGCAAGCAGCCGTGCGGCCGCAGCGGAGAGCCTTCTTCTGCGCCAGCGCGCCTTCCTCGAGCAGGGGCGGAAATAAAACACCATATAATCCTCCATGATCCGCCCGAAAACGGCGGTTTTTCGCTCTTTTTCGCTAAAGCATATTCGCATCTGCGGCCGCATATTTCAAATTAGCCCCCAAATATCCAAAATCCGTAAAAAAACGCCGCTTTCGGTATTGAAATAGGATGCGGTTTAATGTTAAAATAAAGGGTAAACTATCGATAATGCCGCGATATGCCGTTTTCGGCGCAAAGGCGCGGCTCGAAACGTTCATTTATCCCGCTTGGGATTCATATAGGAGAAGGAAATGGCTTTATTTGAATTCAACGACGTCGGCATCGACCTCGGCACCTCAAGCGTTCTCGTTTTCGTTAAGAATAAGGGCATCGTGCTTCGCGAGCCCTCGGTCGTTGCGGTCGAAAAGGTAACGGGCAAGATCTACGCCGTGGGCGAGGAAGCCCGCAGGATGCTCGGCAAAACGCCCAATAAGATAATCGCTATCCGCCCGCTGCGCGACGGCGTTATCTCCAATTTCGATATAACCGAAAGGCTTTTGAGGCACTTCCTTAAAAAGGTCGTGGGCACCAAGATCTTCTTCAAGCCCCGCGTGGTCGTTTGCGTGCCCTCGGGCGTAACCGAAGTGGAGCAGCGCTCGGTCATCGAGGCAACCGAAGAGGCGGGCTCAAGGCATACCTGGCTCATCGAGGAGCCCATTGCGGCGGCTATCGGCGCGGGTATCGACGTTACCCAGCCCCAGGGCAATATGGTCGTTGATATCGGCGGCGGCACGACGGACGTTGCGGTCGTTTCCCTCGGCGGCGCGGTTCTCAGCGAGTCCATCAAGATTGCGGGCGATAAGTTCGACGAGGCGATAGTTCGCTACATGAGAAAAAAGCACAACCTTCTTATCGGCGAGCAGACCGCCGAAATGATGAAGATGCGCATCGGCACTGCGTACCCGAGAAAGGATCAGGTCTATTTCGATGTTAAGGGCAGAAACCTCATCTCCGGCCTTCCGCAGCAGCTTACGGTCGGCTCGAATGAGATGATCGATGCGCTCGAGGAGCCTCTTCAGTACATCCTCGAAACCGTCCGCAATATGTTTGAAAAAACTCCGCCCG
>CADBGC010000148.1 GCA_902794055.1 uncultured Eubacteriales bacterium
GTTCTGGAAGTAGACGGGGGTGGACTTGGTGATGCTCTCGGGGGTGGAAATGCCGACGAAAGCGACCTTCAGCTCGCCCATCTCAAACATCTTGTAGGTATCAAAAACGGGCTCGGTGGGCGCATCGTTTTCATAGTGCATGAAGTTGGATGCGATATAGGGATAGTTCGCATGCTCAACAAGCTCGAAGAATCTATCCATACCGTAGTCGAACTCATGGTTGCCGGGGATGGCAAGATCATAACCGATGAAGTTCATAATGTCGATGATGTAGCCGCCGCGGCTGAGGGTGCCGACCGGGCCGCCCTGTACGTGGTCGCCCGCATCAACGAGCAGGGTGTGGGTTCCAAGCTCTTGGAAAAGCTGCTTGTAGGTGGAGACCTGTGCATAACCCCAACCGTCCTCAATGCCGCAGTGTACGTCATTGGTGAAAATGATCGCCGCATAGGGGATCTCGAATTCAGGCTCTTCATCGCCGCCATCGCGGGAGAAGAAAGGCGCAGCGGAAACGCCGAACGATGCGAAGATCATTATGAGCGCGACCGCAAGAGCAAGGATTTTTTTGGACATGGTATGCCTCCTGTTTGCTGTTTCGACTTTTCGATAAAAGCCGTGCATATATTGTAACTCAAATCGCGCAAAAATGCAATGCTTGGAGCGGAATATTTGCCCAAATTGAACGCGCCTTTCAAAAAACGCTCCGCTCCGCCGCCGCTCTCCGCCTCAAGCACTATCAAAACCCGATACGCGCCTCCCCTCGCATAACAATATATCAATATCTTGTGTTTTTCCTCTTGCTATTCTCGCTCGTTTGTATTATAATACTTTGGTAATCAAACGGGGCATTAGCACAGTTGGTAGCGCGCAACGTTCGCAATGTTGAGGTCAGGGGTTCGACTCCCCTATGCTCCACCATAAAACGGCAAGTTGTAAAACTTGCCGTTTTCAATTATGTTTGCCCTTTCGTGCAAGTGATGCATCCTTCGGACATGATGCCGCTGCGCTGATGAGGCGCACCTTTGCATCTTCTCTTCATTCGTGCAAAATCCCGGCTTCCTCTCTTCATCATACAAGCTCGGTCAAATCGGATCTTTATTGTAACCAAATGCTTTTTGCGCCAACTCACGCCCTTACCGCAAACGAATAAACACGGCCTTTTTGCAATTGAAAAATCCATCGTGCCGAGCTTTGCTTCTTCGCAGAGTTTTTTGTTGCAATATCGCGCAAATGTGATATAATATAAAAAAGGGAGGTGTTCTCCATGGGAATACTCGACAAGCTTTTCGGCGCAATAAAAACAGCCGCCGATCAGGCAAAAAAGGAAATAGCAACCGCCGCAAATGCACTTGAGGGTGCGGCGGGCAAGCTTGAGGATGCGGTCGAGGACGAATGTATCGGTCTTGACACCGCCATGCAGCAGAGCTCAGGCGGTGCGGGTCGCGGCGGCAAGGGCTATTGGGATAAGGTTCCGGCCGAGCCAAATCAGTACAACTCCGGCCTTGGCTACCGCGAATACTTTGAGCTGATCTTCCGCGAAAGCTTCCCCGAATACGATCTTTCGTTCGAGGAAGCCGAGAGCCACCCCTCAACGATCGTAACCTTCACCAACGCAGGCGCAAAGGCGCTTGTGGTGGAGCTTATGAGCGAGAAAACGAGCGCAAAAATGCTACGCTGGCGCTGCGAAAACGAGGGCGTTCCTTACCTTCGCTTCTACTACGACCATTGGGGCTGGTGGAACGAAAAGGGCTATGTTATCGAGCGCGCATCAAAGGCGCTTGGCGAATAAAATACCGCGATATGATAAAGGCGCTCCAAGCCCCGCGTTTTAAGCAGTGCTTGGGTGCTTTATGCTGAACCGGTACGGCAGGGCGGTTGAAGGGCAGTTGGTGTTGATAATAGTTAATAGTGAACAGTTGCGGTTGAAATTCCTTCGGAATTTCATATGATGTAATTGTTCCGAATTATTCTGTTAATTTTGTTCGCCGATCCCTCATTTTAGATGCTTCGCAGGCAGCCCGCCCGTGTACGATCTTGTATTGCCGATAACTTATCGGCATTTAAGGTTTTCTCTGGCGTTTTATTATTGATGAAAAGCTTATTTAGGAGTACGATATGATAGAATTGCACCCCGTAACGCCAGATAATTGGCGCTCCGAATTGAAGGTTGCGCCCGAACAGGAAAAGTATGTTGCAAACGCCGCCGTTCTGCTCGCCCGCGCCTACGCCTACCGCGAGCACGGCGGTCGGGCGTTCGTTATCTATGATGACGAAACCCCCGTCGGTATGGCGCTGTACTACTATTATTTCGATGAGGACGGGCGTGGCGCATACGATTTCAGCCAGCTTTTCATCGATGAACGGTATCAGGGGCGCGGATTCGGCACGAAGGCCGCCGAGCTTGTGCTCGATCTGATGCGCGAGGACGGCAGGTTCGACACGGTTACGCTCTGCTATATCGAGGGCAACGACGAAGCGCGGCGGCTGTATGAAAAGCTCGGCTTCACCCACACCGGCGAAGCGGACGGCGATGAGATAATAATGGAGAAAAAGCTTTGAGTAATAAAGAAAGAACGATAACGCTTGAGGAATTGCCCGTTGAAAGGCTGGAGGAGTTTTGGAGCATCCATCTTCCGTATCTAATAGATGACGGCATAATCGACGATGAAGAGGATATCGAATACTTCTCGGGCGAGGAGTATCGCGGCATCCTGCGGGAGCATACGCTGCGCGAAAAGGATAAACAGCGTTTCGCCTATTTCATCGAGGGCGGCGAGCGCATCGGCGCGGTCAGCTATTGCATCTATGAGAGCGAGGACGGCAAATGCTTTATGCTCGATTTTTGGGTGTTCGATGAGTTTCGCGGAAACGGCACGGGGCGGCGCTGCTTTGAAGCGCTTGAGGCGCACACAGCGGCACAGGGCGCAGTTTATTATGAGCTGAACAGCACGAAGCCCGATTCCGTGCGATTTTGGAAAAGCCTTGGCTTTATCGAAAACGGCGCGGATGAATGGGATATGCCGCTTTACATAAAGAAATAGAATAAATATTAAACGATATAGTACTGTATGCGATAATAATGCTTGCCGCTGCGGCGCAGATGCTCGGCTTTGGGATCGCGATCTTCCGGGGCCACACGGGGCTTATTCACGACTACCACCGCAAAAACATCGAAAAAGGCGATGAAAAGCGCTATGCAAGGGCGTTTTCCATCGGGCTTTTCATCATCGCCGCCGCGTTTTTTGCTTCGGCGCTTGCCGCGCTTATCATCGGCGAACGCGCGGGCATCGCAGCGCTGCTGCTTCCGTTTACCGGGCTTGCAGCGGGGATCACGGTGATAGTAGTCGTTCAAAAAAAGTATAACGGCGGCTTATTCTAAATCACAAGACCAAAGCTTGAGCGCAAAAAATGAGTCTTATCGATCTGCTTTGTGATGAGCGCGCATGGCTCGATTTTCTCGCCTACAAAAAGGAGCGTCATATCTCCGCTTGGCGCGAAAAGGAGCTTTCGGAGTTCATCGAAAAAAGGGAATACGAAGAAGTTTGCCGCAGGATCGAGCGCGGCAGCTCATTCCTCATCGTTTTCTTCCTTCAATATGGCCGCGGCCTTCTTCTTGACCCTTTGAAGCGCGTTATCGGCGGCCTTTGCGCCGCGCCCCGTCATTTCGCCTATCTGATTATAGGTTTTGCCGTCCAAAAACAGCGATAAAACCTCTTTTTCAAAATCGGTCAGCTTCTCGGAAATTCGCTTTATAAGCAGGTGCTCCTCCTCGCGGTTTATGAAAAGCTCCTCGGGGCTTTTTGAATCCGCGCCGAGCCTGTCCGCAAGGGTGGCGGAGTCCTCATCGTCCTCCGAAAAGGGCTTATCGAGCGAGATATAGCTGTTCAGCGGGATATGCTTTTTCCGCGTTGAGCGTTTGACCGCGGCGATAATGTTGTTTTGTATGCAAACCTCGGCATACGAGCGGAAGCTCACGCCCCGAGCGTTATCAAAATCGCGGATCGCGCCGAAAAGCCCTATCGCGCCTTCCTGAACAAGGTCCGCATTATCCGCGCCTATAAGGAAATACGGCCTTGTTTTCAGGCGAACAAGGGGCATGAAGCGCACGATAAGCAGGCGCTCCGCATCCTTATCGCCGTGCTTTGCGAGCGCGGAGAGCGCCTCATCGCTCATCGCTTCATAATTCGGTTTTGAGCCGTTGTCGGTCATTCGATATTTTTAAGCCCTTCATAAAGATCGTTGAACGAGCGATTCTTTGCACACCGCCCGAACGAAAGCTCCCTGTTCTCCCCGAATTCAAGAAGGAAGCATTTTGTAAGCTCCTCCACGGTCTGCTCCAGCGCGGTGAAGAACTGCGTGTAAGCAAAATCGCGGGCGGGCGTTCCCTCTTCAAAATTAGCGGTAATTAGTGATTCCGTGACCTGATCGAGCGGATAGAGCTTTATGTGCATAAGCTCGTGAACTATCACTTCCTCGATATTGGTCTGAGTCGGTCTTGCGGCGTTCAAAAGCAGGATCGCCTTTCTATCGTCGCAATCGATCTTGAAATCGCCGGTCTTTCGCCACTCACCGTCGCGCACGAACTCCAGCTTCACGTCCCATTGCGGGGAGATGCGAAGCTTTTTTACGTATTTTTCAAAGAGTTCCCGCGCTTTTTCCTCGTTCACTGTGCATCCTGCCTGTTCTTTTCAAACATGATTATCGCCGCCGCGACCGCCGCATTCAGCGAATCGATGCTGCCCTTGATCGGGATGGAAACGAGAAAATCGCATTTTTCCTTCACGAGCTTGCCCAGGCCGTCGCCCTCGCCGCCGATAACGAGCGCAAAGCCGTCCTTCATATCGGTTTTATACATGCTCTCGCCCGCCATATCCGCGCCCGCGATCCAAAGGCCCGCCTCTTTAAGCTGCTCCATAGCGGAAACGATATTCACAACGCGAGCTATGCGCATGTGCTCCGCCGC
>CADBGC010000149.1 GCA_902794055.1 uncultured Eubacteriales bacterium
AAAACACGAGCAGCTCATCATCAAGCTGCATCAGAATTTCGCCGCTTTTGCAGATAAGCTGTAAATTCGGATATCCGAACCCTTCGTAGACCGCCTCAACGCTGTTCGTGCGGATATTCACGCGCCTGAGCTCGAATCCATGCGTTTCATTGTATTCTGCGGCATCGCCTTCACCGCCAAAGTCCGTACCGCCGTTCGCACCTTCATCGGCTTGCTCAAACTCATTTTTGCTGCAAAGCGCGAAAAGCAAGCCGTTCTCTCCATAGAGAAGCCCGTCGACGTTGACGTCGTCAAGGCAGCTCAGCCAATCGGGCAGGGGCGGCTCGGGGGTCGGAGCGGCCGTGGGAACGGGTGCGGCAGAGGATGGGGAGGAGGGGACGGCCGTTGGCTCGAAAGTATGCTCGGGCGGCGCGCTTCCCGCCGGTTCTGCGGGTTCGGGCTGCTTATTGCAGGCGGCAAACAGAGTCAGAATAAGCGCGATCAAACAGATGAAGATACTCTTTTTCATGAAACTCCTTTCAATGCCGGCATATTATCGAATGTCTTATCGGCAACGTGTTATATTAATCAAATTATTTTAGCACACTCTTTTCATGAACACAACTCGTTTAGGCACTACTTTTGAAATTAAACGAAAATTCAAAAAAATACCTCTCATACATTCAACAATTTCGGACAGATTAAGCTTGCACGGCAAAAATCGCGCCGAGTGAGGATTGCGTATAAGACGAATCAAATAGTATGAATAAGTACTGCAAACGTGATCGGCGCGGCTTTTGACGGTGGAGATAGCCCGCGCATTCCCAAGGAGCCTGGTTCGGAGGGGAGCGCGGGCAAAAAAGAACGGAGGTGAAAACAATGGCATCGAGAAACAGCAGATTGGCGGTTCCCGAATCCCGCAGCGTGCTGGAGCAGTTCAAGAATGAGGTCGCGTCCTCTATGAATATCAATCTTCAGCAGGGCTACAACGGCGATATCAGCGCCCGTGACGCAGGCCGCATCGGCGGTCAGATGGTTAAGCGCATGATCGAATACGCCGAAAACAGTATGCAGAAATAAGCCCGCTTTCAAACGAAAGCCGCGATGAGTAAAAATCGATTCCTTCGGGAATAAAATGAAATTTAAGGAGAAAATATCATGAACAACATGAATGGCATGAACGGCTCGAATACCGGCAATTACGGCAGCAACAGCTCCGGCGGTACTTCCCGTGAAATGAAGAAGAGGCTTTCGGGATTTAAGAACGAGGTCGCTTCCTCTATGAACATCAACCTTCAGCAGGGCTACAACGGCGATATCAGCGCACGCGATGCGGGCCGTATCGGCGGTCAGATGGTGAAGAAGATGATCGAGTATGCCGAGCGCAACATGAACGGCGGCAGCATGATGAACTAAAAAGCATTTTCGGGCATCGGGCCTGCCTGCGGCCTTTCGCCGATTCGATCTCGGATAGGTCCGAGAGTCGGCATTCCGCCCAAAAACCCAATGAAAAAGGCTCCCAAGGCCCGCAATTCGCGGGAGGCGGGAGCTTTTCCATGCTTACTGTTAATTTTGCGCTTCGTTCGCGCCTTCGGCCTGCTCGAGCAGGAGCTTTTTCTCATTCACCTTGAGCATGAATTTTGCGTTGTCGATGATGAAACGCTCGTGGATGCCGCTGCCAATCTCGCCGTGATCGTCGCGGGCGCAAACGCGGAAAACGAGCCTGCGTTTATCCACCTCGATCAGCTCGCTCTCGCAGGTAATGGTGCTGCCGATGGGCGAGGGGCTCAGATGCTTGCAGTCGATGGAGGAACCCACGGTGCCGAAGCCCTCGTCGAGCTCCGGCTGAACGCTGTCGGAGCAGGTGTATTCCATCAGCGCAACGAGCGCAGGCGTTGCAAAAACGGGCAGCAGACCGCTCAAAAGATGCTCGGCGGTGTACTCCTCGGTGACGATGGTAGTCTTTTTGCCTTTGATTCCGACTGCGATCATTACTTCCTCCTTGTTATCGGCTGCATAGCAAAAGAATCAATAGAACTTACAGAACAACTTGAAGCTGATCCTTGCAAACAGCAAAAAGAATTTGATGCCGTTGTTGTTAAGACGCTTATCAAACATCATTTTCCTAACCTCAGAGCGCGGAATGGAATCGATCATTTGCTTTGTTTTTTGAATGTACTCAGCATATTCTGGAGCGTTTCTCTGTGATTTGGGGATCTTGCTCAAGATGCTCATCATCAGACGAGTTTTCCGATATGCGGCAATCGACGGATATCCAAGCTCACGGTACAAATCCGATAAGAGTTCCTGATTGTCGATCAAATGAATATGGCGCTGATTAAAGGCCGATGAAGTAACGTTGCCGGGGCGGTTTACGAAGTAGCGATAGAAGCTATCAGATAAAAAAACGGCCTTTTCAACATTTTTCAACGCTGAAAGCAGGAACGCAACATCCTCCATGTAAGAAATGGAGGTAATAAATCTTAAACCATCGATAATGGAGCGCTTTAGCAGCTTGTTTCTTACCGGCATTTTGTTCCGCATTCGATACATCGCGGAATCGAGAGTAAGCACATCGACCTTGGATTCAACGGATGCATAGTCGGCAGGATCGTATTTAAATGAACCATCCTTCTGCAGGATGGCTTTAACATCGTTACAGGCGACGAAATCCGCATCATATTCAACGATGGCAGAATGCATAACCTCAAACATCCTTTCATCGAACCAGTCGTCGGAATCGAGGAAAAACACATATTCGCCGCGATATATGTCCAATCCACGGTTGCGGGTATAGGATACCCCGCTATTCTTCTCGTTTTGAAGAAAAATAATTCGGTGATCTCTTGCAGCATATTCACGGCAGACTGCAGCAGACCCGTCTGATGAACCGTCATCAACGAGGATCAATTCAAAATCGCTGTAGGTTTGTGCCAAAATCGAATCAATGCATTTTCCAACATACTTTTCAACATTATAAACGGGAACGATAACCGAAATCTGCGGACTTGAAGGAGAGGGATTCTGATTCATACAAACCTCCAATACAAAATACTTGACAATTGCTGCGTTTCAATTATACACATCCGATCGCGATCATGTCAATCTGTTTGATGAATATATTGTTAAGCAAACCCCAAGCCCGTCTGATGCTGAAAACATTGTGCGTGATTCATGCGGCGAAAGCTCGAATCAACCCTGCTTGCCAAGAGTGAAATAAAGCTCATACCCTCCGTCCGAGCTCGCAAGCGTGAAGGTCGGCAGAGCGGAAAACGGGCATTCCGTGGCCTGATTGTTTGCAAACGCCGTGACCGCCTCCATCGTGCGCGTGCCGCATTTGCCGTCCTCGGAGAGCTTTTTGCCGCTCGAATCGGTGTATCCAAGCCCGTTCAGCGCCGTTTGCAGGCTTTTTATCATTTCGCCCTGGATCATGGGCGTGGTCTTTTCAAGAATTATAGGCATATTCTCAACCTCGTTATAATCGAATTTCTTGCTCATCAGCGCGCGGTGGGTGAAATTCCGCTTTGAAAGCCGCGATATCACCACACCGTAGCGGATGCTTCGCGCCTCAACTATAAGCGGCTCCGCGCCGTCGAACCCGCATACCCAGCCAACGTGGATCATCCTGTCCTCGTCGTTTGAGCGAAAAACCGCTTCGCCGATGCGATAGGGTCTGTCCGTTTCGCCGATAAGCGCCTTATCCTCGCACCAATACCGCCAGTTCGCCTCAACATTGATATCGGTCGGCTCGTTCTTCTCGTATGTTAAATACGCATCCGACAGCCCCTGGCAGTCGGTCGCATACCCCGTGCGGCTCCACGAGGCGGTTATCGCATCGTACTGCGCGCGTGTCATCTGCTTATAGTAATGCTGCTCGTAATAACGGTCGAGCGTTGCCTGATTGGTTTGAACGCGAACGCTGCCGTAGAGGTATTCCCACGGCTCCGTGCCGCATTCGCTTCTTGGCAGCGCAAGCTCCGCGCCGTCCACAAGGCTTTCGCTCTTAACGTGGGTGAGCGCCCACTTGATGAAATCCTTTACCTTAAACATACACATCCCTCCGATATCATGGTATGCGGGGGAGGGGGGCGATGGTGATATGCGATCGTGATCGGTGCGCAAAAAAGGCGCCGCTTGGCGCGGCGCCTTCAAAATCGGGAGGAAAAACTCCTGAAGGAGTCAGGTTGAGGGTTATCAGCCTTCGATCACCCTGTAGAGCCATATAATGGCTACGTTCTTAGAGGTGCTGTACCTGCCGGTGCTGTAGGAGAGGAAGAAGTAGCCGTCGGTATCGATCTGGTTGTCGAGACCGTAGCTGGAGTTGTACTTCCAAGCAACGGGGCTGTAGGAGGGGCAGAGATACTGAGCGGAGTCAAGACCCATGTACTTGCCGTTGGCAACGTTCTGGAAGCTGAAGCCGCTGGTGGAGTTGCCGCTTGCAGTCCAGGTGATGGAGTTTGCATTCACGCTCGAGGGGATGGTGATGGTGCCGTTGGAGTTCACGGTAACCTGTACGGGGTTGAGGTAACGGTTGTTGGAAACTACGCTGTTGCCTACCGCATAGCCGGTGCTGCCGGAGATGGAGGTCTCCGCAACGAAGACGTACTTAGCGCCGCTGGTGATGGAGTAAACGCGCTCATAGCGTACGTTGCCGGGGTTGGGCGCATAGGTGGGGTTGGGAGCGTAGGTAGGAGTGGGAGTGGGGGTGGGGGTGTAGCTGCCGCCGGAAACCTTGTAGAGGCGGATAGCGTTGCTGTTCTTGGAGGTGGTGTACCTGCCGGAGCTGTAGTTGAGGTAGTAGTAG
>CADBGC010000150.1 GCA_902794055.1 uncultured Eubacteriales bacterium
GTTATATTCCAGAAAGCGATATTGAAAGGCTCATCGCCTTCAGAAACAACCCTTCCGATGAAAGCTGGATAACCAAGTAAAGCCAACCGGCTAATAATAACTTAAGAAAACCTTATGGAGGATTAATATGAAAAACCTTATAGACATCCTTGATCTCTCCACGCAGGAGATCGACGAGATGATCGACGTCGCAAACGACATCATCGACCATCCCGAGAAATACCGCGAAGCCTGCAAGTACAAAACTCTTGCGACCCTCTTCTTCGAGCCCTCCACCAGAACGAGGCTCTCATTTGAAGCTGCCATGCTTGAGCTTGGCGGCAGAGTGCTCGGCTTCTCCGAGGCTTCCTCAAGCTCCGCCTCCAAGGGCGAGAGCGTTGCGGACACTATCGCCGTTTGCTGCGGCTATTCGGACATCATCGCCATGCGTCATCCCAAGGAAGGCGCTCCCCTCGTTGCTTCCGCAAAGGCGACCGTGCCGATCATCAACGCGGGCGACGGAGGCCACAACCATCCGACCCAGACCCTGACCGATCTTCTGACCATCAAGCGCGAAAAGGGTCATTTCAACGACCTCACCGTGGGTCTCTGCGGCGACCTTAAGTTCGGCCGCACCGTGCATTCGCTTATCGCAGCAATGAGCAGATATACCGGAGTAAAGTTCGTGCTCATCTCTCCCGAGGAGCTCAAGGTTCCCAGCTACGTTAAAAATGCATACATCAAGGGCAAGAATATCCCTTATGAGCAGACCATTGCGCTTGAAAACGTTATCGATCAGCTCGACGTGCTTTATATGACCCGCGTTCAGCGCGAAAGGTTCTTCAACGAGGAAGATTATCTCCGTCTTAAGGACTGCTACGTGCTCACCCCCGAGAAGATGGCGATGGCAAAGCAGGATCTGATCGTTCTGCATCCGCTTCCCAGGGTAAACGAGATCTCCGTCGCCGTGGACGACGACCCGAGAGCCTGCTACTTCCGCCAGGCGCGCTACGGCAAGTTCATCCGTATGGCGCTCATCATGAAACTGCTTGAGGAGGCAAACAAATGAATATAGATTCAATCATTAACGGCATAGTTATCGACCACATCACCGCAGGCAAGGCGATGCAGATTTACAATCAGCTAAACCTCGATGCGCTGAACTGCCAGATAGCGATAATCAAGAATGCAAGCAGCAGCAAAAACGGCACCAAGGATATCATCAAGATCGCCGATGAGATCGACATAGACCTCGGCGCTCTTGCCGTCATTTGCCCGACAGCGACCGTGAACGTTATCCGCGACGGTAACGTGACCGAAAAGCGCGACCTCAAGCTTCCCGAGCGCATCGAAAACGTTATGCGTTGCAAGAATCCGCGCTGCATCACCACCACCGAGCAGGAGATCAAGCATATCTTCGTGCTGACCGATGCAAAAACCGCAGAGTATCGCTGCATCTACTGCGATACCAAGGCAAGCAACTGAGCATAGTGCTGCAAGAATAATCGAATAATCTCTTAGAATAGCAAGACCCGCCATTGGCGGGTCTTGCAGCTTTTAAAGTATAAGGTTTTAAAATAACCGAGACCGATGCCTCATTAGTCTACGGCAAACAGCTTAACGTAGCCGCTTTCGTTTCTGATGACGCCGTATGCGCGCGCTCTGTTGTAGATCTTTTTTGCCCAGTTCGTGTGCGGCTTGATCTCGTTCATCTTATTTCCGCCGGAGCCCTTGACAACGCCGCCGGAAGTATTGAGGATCTGGCATGCATCGTCGTACTCCTCCTGAGTCACGGCCATGAGCGCGTTAACAAACTTGACGTGCGTGGGATGGATGACCGTGCGCCCAACGAAGCCGTTCGCTTTATCAAGCAGCACTTCGCGAAGAAGGCCGTCTATCTCGCCGTTCACAAGAGGCTGACGGCGCATAAGGTAATCACCTATACCGTACTGCTGCAGCTCCTCAAACTTCAGCTCCTTCGGAGCGCGGAAATACTCCCAAACGGGACCCGAGAGAACGTAGTCGTTGTTTCTGCCGCAAACGTTTAATATGTCGCTCAGGCATTCCCTGACCGTCATTATATCGTACAGCGAATAATCAACGCCTCTGCGCACACCGAATACCGAGCTGAAGTCGGTGCCTCCGACGCGAACCTGGAGCACGAGATCGTGGTACTTATCGAGGATGCGCTTGATCCCCAGAAGCTGCTCAAGGCGGCTTTCCTTATAGATCACCTCGGGATCCTCAAGAATAGGCATTCCGTAGATGATCTCGCCGAAGCGTTCGTTAAGATCGCGGAGATAGAAGAAGTATTCATACCCGTTATCGGCGTTGAACTTCGGGAAATTGATGCCGCAGAGGGAGCGGACCTCCTGCTTCGTGAGCGCATTTCCAAAAGCCTTGAACTGCTCAAGATTTCTTATGCGAACGAATATCAAGGGAACGTTGTCGCCGTCGAGAGTGCCGTTATCAACGGCCTCGGTGACGTTCGCAAGCAGCCTGTGCACGTTTTCCATAGCTTCGCCAACGCGCTCCTCGGGGCAGGCGTCCTCAAAGCAAAGCACGATCGTCGTCAGCCCGGGAATAGCTCCCGTGAAGATCTTCGGTGCAAAATCCTTATAGCCCGGCATATACATTGCCGCGCCAAGGCAGTACTGCAAGAGCTCCCTTTCGGTATATTTATTGAAGTGCTCGGGCTCGACTACGAATTTGAAGTCCGGATTATATCTATGATGCTGCATATTTTCTCCTTTCTTCGATTCAGATCATCGAGCAAACGTCACATAGTCTTCTGAGTAAGGCTTCCCTTGGGGCTCCAAACGGCCTCGGGATAGTACTCATCGATCATCCTCTTAACGAGGCTGCACTGCTTTGCGCGCTTCCTCGCATCGTCCTCGGTGCTGTCCCAGCTATGGGTCGCAGCGACGGAGCCGCCGGTCTTGAGGTAGATGGGCGCGGCGATGCGGATCATCTCGGGCACTTCGTAGTGACGGATGAAGCCGCCGGTGGACTTGGGATTCTCCGTGTGGATATCTATCGGGCAATCGATAGCCTTGCGCATAGCGGCGAGCATCTGAAGCTGAATGTCGCGAACGGGATTGATGGAATCGGCTCCGATCTCCTCGAGCAGCTTCGCGGAGCAGGGATTGCCGTGACCGGCATGAGCGGAAACCTTGAAGTGGCAGTCCTCGGGGATCTCGCCAGCGGCCCTCAGCTTGTTAAGTATCCACAAGCAGCCCTCATCGTATACGAGGAAGCCGCGGCAGCCAAGACGCGCTGCACGCTTAACATCCTCAATTGCACGAACGATTTGCTCCTGACCGCGCAGACGGTAGCCCATACGCACGCCTTCTTCGGTGTGGACAGAAGCTGAAGTGTCGGTGGTGGCTCTGGGTCCAACGGCAAGGATAAGATCGGTCTCCCACTTATGGGCGAGCTCGACCATTTTAGCAATATCTTCGTCGGCAAGGCGCATGATGCCCTGAGTTTGGGTGACACGGTGCAGATAGAGACCATAGCTGTCCATAGCCTCAAGCAAAGCCTTCATGACCTTAGGACCCTGGATGCCGGGTACCTCAAATCGGAACTGACCTCCATCGGCAAATCTTTTCTCGGAAGTGGGAAGATCGTACGCATCGCCCCCGGGAAGTCCGACGGACTTCAGAAACTCTCTTGTTTTTTCCATGCTGTTCATGTATTTTTCCTTTCCCCGGCTGTCCGGATAGAATGTATTATTAGGTTGAGTGATATTTGTAAAGTGATGGATGGATCGATCATTCGTTCGATCCTATTTTACCGAAGGAAGCAAATATTTAGAAAGGCTTGCTTACTCGAGCCCATACATGAGCTTAATGATCTCTTCTCCGCAATGCAAGGGCTCGGGATGCCATTCGCAGTTTCTGTCGAAGTAGCCTCCGGAATCATAAACAGCTTCGCGGTCAAAGCCATGGCACATTTCAACGATCAGCCCATTGCCGGTTTTGGAATCGATAACGTAATCAAAGCCCATGCACTGAGACTTAAGGCCATCCGCGGCATAGAAGGCCGACTCGATGATCTGCGGCGTTATAATGCTTCTGTCGTAATAAAAATCTCCGCCGCCGGATGCGCGGAAGTCTCCCTTACGCACTCTGCGGATAAAGTAGCCGAGCTTATCTCCAACGACCGCCACCTTAATGTCGTAGCCTTCGTTGGGCACAAATTCCTGAAAATAGCAGTACTCTCTCTCGATACCGAGACCCTTGGCCATCCTTCTTGACTTAAGGAAATTCGGTATCTGCTTCGCGCGATTGACCAGAGTTTTGAAGCTGCGGGTGGACTGGACCTTGGAGTAGGTTTTATACATCAAGCTCGGCGTGGATTTGATGCCGGTGGTGAACATGCGCTTGCAGTATGCGTGAGCCTCCTCCTTGGTTTTAAGCAGCTTAACGTTCGTGGAGCCGGAGCCGTTGCGAAGCTTGGCAACAAGCGGAAACTCTGCCTTTTCATCGATCCACTTATCGCAGTCGTCCTGCCTGTAGAAGACCCAGCTCTTTGGAATTGAAGCACCGATGCTCTGAAAAGCATACATTTCGGCAATTTTATCGTCAAAATGCCAAGCGGTATTGTGGTTCGGATACACCTTCAAACCCTTTTGCTCGGCAATGTCCAGAATGAACTGGGCTTCCGCCTTATCGGCAAATGCATAATGGCTGTACCACCAAAAAATGCCCGAAACATCGTTCATTTTATCGATAATATCGTATGCGTA
>CADBGC010000151.1 GCA_902794055.1 uncultured Eubacteriales bacterium
GAATGGCTGAACGTTTTTGCGGTGGACAACGTGCTTCAGCGTATCGCCGATCCCGTTTTCATCGGCGCAACGAAGGTCATGGGCTGCTCGGTCGGCTCGAAGGTCATCAAAAAGGCAGGCCCCGATGAAAAAGTGGGCGTTATGTGCCTTGAGGACGGCAGACCGTCGATAGTTGAATACTATGAACTGACGGACGAAATGCGCAGCGCTAAAACAAAGGACGGCAAGCTTGCGTATAATTTCGGCGTTATACTCAACTATCTTTTCCACGTGCCGGAGCTGAATAAGATAATGGATGCTCAGCTTCCGCTGCACGTTGTGGAAAAGAAGATACCCTGCCTCGATGAAAACGGAAACAAGGTCGAGCCCGATTCCCCGAACGGCTATAAGTTCGAGTCGCTGATACTCGATATGATCCATCTTCTCGATGGCTGCATGGTGTTCGAGGTCGTGCGCGCGAAGGAATTTGCGCCAATCAAGAATAGGACAGGCGTTGATTCGGTCGAAAGCGCAAGGGAGCTTTTGAAGAAGAACGGCGTGAAGCTGTAAGGATCATTTATTGAAATAGGCATAGTTAAAGGCGGAGTTTGCGCTCCGCCTTTGATCATTTTGAAAGAACGCTTCAAACTGCATCAATTCTTATAATAGTTGAATAAGTATTTGAGCTGTGCTATACACTCATCTTTGCCGTCCCAATCCCAATAGTCATCTATCGAAGCCAGGTTGACTAAGGGTTCATCATACAAAAACACAGACGGCAGCAGATGGCATCTGTAGATATTGTACATTTTATGCGATAAATCAATCAGTTCGTCTGTATCTTCGCTGAATTGCTTTTCTGCTTCGGCGAAAAGCAGGTTTCCGACTTTATCAAAATCCAACTGCGCTGTTTTATCGGACAAATACGCCGCCAATGCCGCAACAGTAGCCTTTGGATCGCTAGTGCGAAGCTGCAATTCAAGAAGGATATCGTTTTGCCCGTCATGCGCGAGAAACAGATCGTTGAGCTGTTCACAATAAGCTTCAAAGCTTATCAGCCCGGAGGACAGCGAAATATAGAAGAAATACAGCTTTTCATTTAAGCGCAGCTCTTCCGGCGTTTGAACCGAAACAGCAAGCTGCAGCGCTTTGACCGTTCCTCCGCGAACGCACAGCTCTCCGACCTCATGAAATCCCATTCCGCAGCGATATTCCGTTCCCTTATGAAACGTCATGCTTTCTCCATTATACGGCATAGAAGTTACGGCTGCCGCCACGGTGGAGATACCGGTCTCCCTTGCGCGGTCAAATACCGTAAGATACAGCCGCCATGCAAGCCCGCACCTTCTGAACTTTTCATCGATCACCACTCTGTCGACGTATAGAAACTTGGAATACCGCTCACAGAACCACTTATAGCAGGCAATATCGTATTCTTCAAGCCCCTCGCGCAGCGCGATCAGGAAGCCAGCGGGAATGCCGTCTGCATACACGATCAAGAAAAGCTCGGCATTTTGAGAAAAGAAATCCAGCTTTTCACGATCCAGCGGCAAAAGCATTTCTTCATTCGCTTTACTCAAATCGAGAATAAAATCATACTCCCTCGGTTCGATTCTTTTTATCAAATAATCATTCATATAGTTGGTCAAAATGCTGTTTTGGAAATATTGCGCCCTAATCCAACGCAAAAAAGAAATCAGCAAAAATCGAAGCGCGTTCGCGCCTTCAGCCATTCCGCCGTTTCCCCGCTTCCGTATTTCAAAACAAAGTCGATCACATCGCGCTTTTGTATGATCTTTTCGATAAACGCATCCTCCAAGCTGTTCGCAAGCTCCACGAAGTCTATCTGCGAGCTTCGCCGTATCCGCTTTAGAAGAGCGGTGTCCCGAAGCTTTCTGTCGGCTTCACCCTTCGGATAACCCTGCGCGAAGGGTTCGGAGAAAGTTTTTCTATCGTTTTATCGAGGTTTTCGCAGCCGCTCCATGTATATCCCTCGCCGAGAGGAAGTGAAAGAGCGTTTCCGTTATTGATCTGCGCGAAAAGATACGCATCCATCGGCGTTGGAGCATAGCCGCAGATAACTCCGGGCATACTGTTGCAGGCAAGCATCATACCCTGCCCTGACGAACAGCCCGAAACGATAAAATCGACGGCACGGCTTGAGAGAAGAAGCCCAACGAGTACGGAGACCTCGATATAGCTGTATGTTTGTTTCTCATCGGGCATGCAGCCGAAATTAAGGACATCCGCGCCCTTTGCGTGCTTTATGACCGCTTCATAAAGAAGCGCGTTTTTGTTCGCTTGAGAGCTTGCCTGGATAACGCCTATTCTCATTATTGTTTAATCCTTATAATTATTTCTTCGTTATCTCCCTCACCGAGCTGACTATCGCATAGACTATCGCTATTGCGCATATCGGCAGCAGCACATACAGAAGGAGTTTATCGTTTTTAAGCACGATGGAAA
The DNA here is from genome assembly GCA_902794055.1 of uncultured Eubacteriales bacterium. Taxonomy (GTDB): domain Bacteria; phylum Bacillota; class Clostridia; order Christensenellales; family CAG-138; genus PeH17. Next base: position 2,446 of record CADBGC010000151.1, read on the forward strand.
GCCCAGTTGCCATAAAGACAATGCATAAAAGTGCAAAAAGTATAGCGGACTGCCTGTAATGCGGCTTTTTATCCATGCTTTCGCGCTCCTTCTTCGAGGCGAAGATATAGGCGTTGTTCAAAAGAAAACCGTGCTGCATAAAATGCCTTATCGCAAGATAGAGGCAAGCTGCTGCAAGGGTGAAGGCGATTATCGCTCTGATGATACTTGAAGTGGGCATATTCCGCTCCTTATTTTTAATGATCGTTACCCGCTTTATGGAATGCTCGATCTTATTTTGATTATACCAAACAAATCGATTTCGGGCAAGAAAAACCGCAGCGCATGGATCACACACGCTGCGGGAAAGTAAATTGGCTTTTCAATATTATCAGAACTCGATCTTCTTTTCGATATAGGCGCGAAGCTCGCTGATGGGCAGGCGAACCTGCTCCATAGTGTCGCGGTCGCGAACCGTAACGGTGTCGGGCTCGATGCCCTCGCCGCCCTCGATCGTTTCAAAATCGACGGTGATGCAGAGGGGAGTTCCGATCTCGTCCTCACGGCGATAACGCTTGCCGATGGAGCCGGTTTCGTCGTAATCGACCATGAAGTGCTTTGCGAGCATATCGCGAAGCTCCATCGCCTTTGGCGCAAGCTTCTTGCTCAGCGGAAGAACCGCCGCCTTGTAGGGCGCGAGCGCGGGCTTGAAGCGGAGCACCACGCGGGTGTCGTTCGTTGCTTCATCGAGAACCTCTTCATCGTATGCTTCGCACAGAAGCGCGAGCACGGTGCGGTCGAGACCGTAGGTGGACTCGATGATATAGGGGATGAAGCGCTCGTTCGTGTTCGGATCGAGATAGCCCATGTTTGCGCCGCTGTATTCCTGATGGCGCTTGAGATCGAAATCCGTGCGGTTATGGGTGCCGTTGATCTCGCCCCAGCCGAACGGGAACAGAAACTCGATATCGCAGGCGGCCTTGGCGTAGTGCGCGAGCTTCTCGTGGTCGTGGAATCTGAGATGCTCGGGAGCTATGCCGAGATCGCGGTAGTACTGCATTCCGTACTCTTTGAAGTAGTCGTACAGCTCGGAATCCTCGCCCTCCTTGCAGAAGGTTTGGAACTCCATCTGCTCGAACTCGATCGTGCGGAAGGTGAAGTTGCCCGGGGTGATCTCGTTGCGGAAAGCCTTGCCGATCTGACCGATGCTGAACGGGAGCTTGGCGCGCATGGTGCGCTGAACGCTCGGGAAGTTGACGTATTCGCCCTGCGCGTTTTCGGGGCGCAGATAGATGACGGACTTCGCATCGGTAGTTACGCCGCGGAAGGTTTGGAACATAAGGTTGAACTCACGAATATCGGTGAAATTATGCGCACCGCAGTTGGGGCAGGCGATATTGTGAGACTTAATGTAGTCCAGCATTTCGGCATGGCTCATGCCGTCCGCATGGGCGTTCTCGTCGAACTCCTCGATGAGATTATCCGCACGGAAGCGCATTTTGCACTCCTTGCAGTCGAGAAGAGGATCGGAAAAGCTGCCGATATGACCGCTTGCCTCCCAAACTCTGGGGTGCATGAGTATATCCGCATCGACCTCGAAGCTGTTGTGGCGCTCCTGGATGAAGCGCTTACGCCAGGTTTCCTTTACGTTATTCTTAAGCCTTGCGCCAAGGGGACCGTAGTCCCAAGTGTTTGCAAGACCGCCGTAAATTTCCGACCCAGCAAAAATGTAGCCTCGGTTTTTACACAAGGCTACGATTTTATCCATTGTAAGTTCTGCTTTCATATTCTTTTAAAGAAATCAGTCAAGCTTATACTTGCCGTTCCTGATGGAACGCAGGCAACGAGTGCAGAGGTTCACCCTACGGGGAGTGCCGTTGATGACCGTGTTGAATACCTGCACATTGGGAGCCCAGGAACGCTTGGTTTTCCTGTTGGAATGGCTTACGAGGTTGCCGCTCATTTCGCCCTTACCGCATAATTCACAAAGTTTACCCATTATATTACACCTCCTTGCCTAATCTGCCGCTCGATTCGGTCGTGCCATTTCGGGCGGACTGCAAATCAACTTGAACATTATACCACCAGATAATGCGGTTTGCAAGTATTTTTTAAGAAAAAATGCATATATATTACCAAATCGGAGCAGAATAATTGAAAAAGGAGTGGAATTATGAGATCAAAAGTCAAGAACCCGACCAAAACCTATATCATTTCTATCGCCATC
>CADBGC010000152.1 GCA_902794055.1 uncultured Eubacteriales bacterium
TGCCGCTATTGTCATTTCAAACACGCTGTCGGCCTCGGTGTTAAAGCCTTGATCCGAAAGCTCTCTTATCAGCTCCGCAGCGCCGGAAATGTCTGCATCGCCGAATTGAAGCAGTTCTTCGCCTGCACCGTTCAGATAATCGTCCCAAGCCCCCAAGTCGATCCTGTCGAGGGTTTCATCGAGCAGCTCTATAAGCTCTTCTTTTTCTCTTCCGTCCTGTTCGGATCGAAGGATTTTCGCGGACACGACATTTTCTCCAATCGTTTCCGCAAAAGTTCCGTTCAAAGAAGCGAGCATGGCAAGTATGAATACCGCTGCAGCTATCAAAGCTTTGTTTGATGATAACTTCGGTTTCAATGGATATGCTTTGTTTTTTGATCCGTTTCCCTGTCTGCGCATTTATTTCACCACCGTCAGATAGTTTCGTTGATCAATTCGATCAGCAGCTCTGCGATCCGCCGAACTATTGGCAAAGTCATCATAACAAGAGCGAGCCTTCCCGCGAGCTCTGCCGACTCTGCAAGGGTGGTCTCCCCCGAATCGGAGCATATACATGAAGCGATCCTCGTTATATACGCGATGCCGATGGCCTTCATAACGTGCTTTACCGTTTCACTGCCAATGCTGCCGAGTGCAGCCAGAGCTGATATCTCTTCAAAAACACCGCTCAATGCGCCGATAAGCGTTATCGCAGCGGCAGATGATGCGGCAATAGCCGTTTGCCTTCCTATAGTGGGATCCAAGCTGCGCACGGCAAGGCTTATCAGCGCCGCGACCGCGCAAAAGCCAATGAGAAAATACATAATCTGTTTCGCTAATACAGATCGAAAACGCTTTTGACCGTATTGAATAGTGTTCCTATTAGCCCTATGACGATCGAGAGCACTATCACGAGCCCCGCAACTGCGGTGATCATAGCTATATCATCCCTGCCCGACTGCTTTAGAAGCTGACATGCAACTGCAACGAGCACACCTATACCCGCAATTTTAAATACTACCTCTACCCCATACTTTCTCCTTTTCAACAACTTATCAAAGCATAAGCAGCGCCGCTGCGGAGCCCGCCATTGCGCTCAGCGGGAGCACGAGCTTAATTCTCTTTTCACGCTCAGCTCTGAATTCGGCTTCAGTTTGACGTAATGCTTCAATAAGTGCTTTTAGTTTTTCACTCTCCACCGATGCATTTCCCCTCCCAAATGAAGCGAAGTATGCGCTCAGCTCCGATCGGCATTTTAGCGGCAGCGCAAGCCTGTTTTCCATCAGCCCGGCTGCATTTTCGATGCCATCGCTTTTTGTTATGAGCTCAAGCATTTCGTTCCAGAAAGCTTTCAGCTTTCCGCAGACGGATAGATGCACGAGCAGCTCCTTCAGGGCTTTTCGATCCCATTGTATGTGTGGAAGCATCAGCTTAAGATCGGAGATCAAATCATTCAGTTCACCAAGCTCGCGCTTCAGTCTTTCCCTAATAAGAGTTCCAATGCCCAATGCTATACATATAAGCATCAGTGACGGTATCAGCTTTTCCATTCGGCCTCCCTCTCCTCGAAAGCCTCGCTTAAAACAAGCTCGCCTCCTATCCTATCGAGCAGAAAGGCTTTGATTCTGCCTCTGCCGATCATATCGGAAAACTCGGCTTTGCGCCTTATCTGCTCAATGCTGCCGGCGTGTGCGCTTGCGATTATGGCAATGCCGCATTTTGATGCTTCCTCAACAAGCTGCGCCTCGGCTTTGCCGGAAAGCTCATCGGTTACTATGAGCTGCGGCGACATATTCCGAATCAGCATCGGTATGGAGATAAGCTTCGGCACACCCGATATTGCATCCGTCCTTATTCCGATATCAAGGCTTGAAAATGCGCCGCCGCTCAGCTCGCATCTTTCATCTGCGATCGCAACCTTAACGCCATCAACACCCGCAATTCCATTTGAAAAGCACCGAGCGCAGTCTCTCAAAAAAGTGGTTTTGCCGATGCCCGGAGCTGAAAATATCAGGCTTGAAGCCGGTCTGCCGTTTCTCACAAGATGATGTATGCTTTTTTCCGCGCAGCCCCTCAGCTCTCTCGGGATCCTTACGTTAAACGAATCGATGCTTGTGAAACGAATGATCTTGCCGTTCTCAATTACAGGCGCGCCGCATACACCCACGCGGGCTCCGCCCGGCAGCGAAATGAATCCGAGTTCCAATTCGTTTAGTTTTGTGTAAATGGAATTGCCGCATAGCGCGTTCAGCATCTTCTCGGCTTCGTTTCTTGAAAACCTTCCGAACTGCGGCAGAAATACCTCAACGCACGAAGCAATCAGCTGAATTGGTCTTCCGACCCTGAAGCGAATCTCCTCAACGTTTATTCCCATCGAAGGATCGAGTAATCTTTTAAGCTCTGCCTCCATTCTTGCGGGAGCCGCGCTCAATATCAGCTTCACAGAAGCATCCGTTCCTTCGCCGTGCTCCGGGCCGCCGTACCCATTCTCCTTTTCTATAACGCTCTGCTGCGGAGCATAGCCCGATACGAAGTCTATCCTGCTGTTTTTCCTTTGCATCTCCATCGCGTTCTCTCCGAATTCTATAAATTCAACTGATAAACTATATGAGATCAAAAGAGGATAATAACCGAAAAAATGATGATCTAAACTGCGAAAATTTGTGCAAAATGTAGATGATTCAGTTTGACTATCGGCATTAAAAGAGCGCAAGAAAAATGTTCATGCCGTTGATGAGTAATTATTCTTTGCAGATATCGCGCCGCTGCTCCAATTCAGTATTCCATGAACGAATCCCGTGAACAATGCCATGATCATCATCCGATCGAGCGAATATGAAGTAAGCTCGAAGCAGCAATAGCCTGTGTTCAGATATAAAAGCAGAGTTTTTTCTGCTTGAAACATCAGCTCGGAAAGCGCGCAGACAAGCAGTATCGATCTGCCCTTTCCTCTAAGCACAATATTGGCGCAGACCGCGATCAGTCCGCTTGCAAGCATGCTCGCATCCCGCTCCAATACGGAGTCCAGCAAATGAAACGGAATTGAAAGCGCCATGCCGAGCAGGACAGTTTTTAGCGTTTGATGCGCACCGTTCCTTTTTATTGCATACGATAATACAGCTGCAAATACGAAAAGGGCAGAAGAGGCGCAGAGTATCAGCTCAGGCGAAAAAATAAGCTCAAAGCGACCGAGAAACAACACCGATGCAAGAAATACGCAAGCTCCGATCGTCCACGATTTTCCGCAGCGTTCTCTATCGCAAATAAGGCCGCTTGCATGAGCGGCAAGCAGCATCAAGGCGGACATCACATAAAGCGGCATAAATAACTCCGTTCACAAAAGCATTTGAGTTTAGCCTTTGAAAAACGGAGCAAAAATATGCGTATGCAGTTGCATGGGATCATCAGGGGCGAAGCTTTAAATAGCCGATCATTGCTCCCGTCAAGCCCTTATCCCGCCTGTAGGAATAGAGGATATCGCTGCGCTCATAGGTGCAGAGCCCCATTGACGATATGTTTTTGCGGTCAATTCCCGCATCGATAAGTTGAATTACGAGCGTCGCCTCGATATCAACGAACGCTTTTCCCTTTCTACCGCTCATTTTAATGCTTTCGCAAGAAAACTCGGCGATAAAATCATTGCCTATGCGCTCATCCACCTCGAAACAGTTTTTGCAGATGCACGGGCCGAGCGATGCAATAATGTTTGCAGGATCGCTCGAAAACTCCTCCTTCATTCGCTCAACCATGCGCTGCGCTATGCGTTTGAAGGTTCCCTTCCAGCCTGCATGAGCAAGCCCGATCGCCCTATTCATTGGGTCAAAAAGATAAACGCAGCCGCAGTCGGCGTGGAGCGTTACGAGCGTTACGGCGGGGTTGTCGGTTATGATGCCGTCGCAAAAAGGTAACGATTCGCGGAAAAGTCCTCTGCCGCAATCGGCTTTATCAACGCGAATAACGTTTGAACCGTGCTCGTGGTTTACAAGCACCGCGGTTTCAACGTTAATACCCGCTTCCTCGAAGAAGATGCGGTAATTGCGAAGCACGTTTTCCTTGCTGTCATCCCTTGTTAAGCTCAGGTTCATAGCATCGTATGGCGCTGGACTTACGCCGCCAAGCCGAGTGGAAAAGCCGTGCTCGATATCGGGGATACGCGAAAAAGCATCGCAATACAGGATGCCGACACCGCTATTTTCGCACAGCGTGTATCCGCGCTCGATGATTTCAAAGGCCTGCTGCTGTTTCATCATTCTGCCTTATGCTCCAAAACCGAGGCTTTGCCGCGCTTAACGCCCTTTTCCTCATCGCCAAGCAGAAGCTTGAGCTCTTCCATAAAAGTGTTTATATCCTTGAAGGAGCGGTAGACGGAAGCGAAACGCACGTATGCGACCTCATCCAAATCGCGAAGATACCGCATCACAAGCTCACCGATACGTATGGTGGTGACCTCCTGATCGAGAGAATTATAAACTTCCTTTGAAACGTTCTCAACAAGCTCGTTCATCTCGGCAGTGGTAACGGGACGTTTTTCGCAGGCTTTTCTTATTCCCGAAAGAACCTTTTCGGGGCTGAACTCCTCGCGAGTTCCATCGCGCTTTACAACCATCATCGGTATTTCTTCGATCTTTTCATAGGTCGTGAACCTTTTGCCGCAG
>CADBGC010000153.1 GCA_902794055.1 uncultured Eubacteriales bacterium
CTCCACTCAGCTCAAGCCCGTTGTGCGCATAGCGACGGATGATGATCTGTCGCAAATGCAGTATTATCAATCCAAGGAAAACGAAGCGCTCGTTATTTGCAGATCCAAGATCGAAGCGCGCGGCCTTGCTATGAAGCTTGTGGATGCAGAGTATGCCTTCAACGGCTCCAAGCTCACCTTTTACTTCACCGCCGATAATCGCGTTGACTTCCGCGAGCTTTTAAAGGATCTTACTGCCGTTTTTAAAGCAAGGATCGACCTTAGGCAGATCGGCGATCGAGATGAAGCTAAAAAATGCGGCGGTCTCGGTTTCTGCGGTCGTCCCGTTTGCTGCAACACCTTCCTTTCCGAGTTTACCCCTGTTTCCATCAAAATGGCGAAAACGCAGAACCTTTCGCTGAACCCGCTCAAGATCTCCGGCATCTGCGGCAAGCTCATGTGCTGCCTGCGCTACGAGCAGGAAGCGTATGAATCCATGCAGAAGGTAATGCCCGGAGTTGGCAAGGAATTTATCACTCCCGACGGTCCCGGCATCGTGCTTGAAAACAACGTTATAACCGAGACCACCAAGCTTAAAATAACCCTTCCGGACGGGACCTTTGACGTTCGCAGCTATCCTTTCCGCGAGCTGACTTCCGCAAGCGGCTGCGACGAATGCGGCTGCGGCTGTGGCTGCGGAGGCTGTGAGCATGAAGGCGATGGCGATGAGCCTTCGCAAGATGCCGAGCTCAGCAGCGTTTGCGAAGAGAACGCTCCCGCTTCCGAAACCGAGAAGGAGCATACGAGCCGCGAAAAGCCTCGCTCGGAGCCTGCAAAGCCCGCCGCCAAGAATGCGAAAAAACCGCAGTCCGGCAAATTCTCACAGCAGCATCCGAGAAGGCCCAGACCGGCAGCGCAGAGCCAGGGCGAAGAAAAGGCGGGCGGTGCTCCCCATAAGCACAACCAGAATAAAAAGTATCGCCGTTTCAATGGCAGTCATCCCGGCAAGCAGGGCTCAAGCGAGCAGAACGGCAGCCGTCCTGCCGAAAACAAGCCGCAGGATTGATTCGCTGCTATCCACAAACCCGCATATAACAAGATCCCGTCCGTCAGTGGGCGGGATCGTTTTTTAGTTTATTCGACTCGATTTTAATTAGCTTTTGAATACGAGCGCAGAAGCGCGAACGGTCATGCTCTCTCCCCTGCCCTCAGGGCCGGTATGCTCGGGAGTGGTGAACTTGACACTCACAGCACAGATATCGATCCCGAATGCCTCGGCAAGCTTTTCGCGCATCGCATCGCGGAAGGGACCAAGCTTTGGCTTTTGCGCCGTTACCGTTGCATCCAAATTGCCGATCTCAAATCCGCTCTCGCGCACAAGAGCGGCTGTATGGCGCACGAGCTCGAGGCTGTTTATGCCCTTATAGCGCATATCGCTGTCCGGAAAATGCATGCCAATATCGCCCAGAGCGCAGGCTCCGAGCACGGCATCGATAAGCGCATGGGCAAGGGCATCCGCATCGGAATGCCCGTCAAGACCGTATTCATGGGGAATATGCACTCCGCCGAGGATCAGCGGTCTTCCTTCCTTGAGCCGATGGGTGTCCTCTCCCAAACCTATCCTGAACTGCGGAACGGAGCCGCAGCTTTTTTCTGTGACGTTATCCTTATTGCCGAGTATCGCCTGCACGAGAGCAACGTCCTCCCTTCCGGTCAGCTTGATATTCGAGCTGCTGCCCTTTGTGAAATAAAGCTTATTGCCTGCTGAAGAATAGATCGCCGCATCGTCCGTATAGGTATCCTCGGCATCCACTTGAGAATAGGCATCCATAAGGGCGTTTTTTGCAAAGCATTGCGGCGTTTGTGCGCATAAAAGCGCATCCCTATCCACAACCTCTCCGCTGTCGGCAAATCGAAGCGTGTCAACGACTTTGCAGGACGCAACTCCGCAGCCTTTTTCAAGCGCGGAAGCTATGCTGCTCGCTATTATCTCATCCGAAACGCAGCAGCGGGCGCAGTCGTGGATGGCGACGATATCCGAAGAAGCCGCTTTGAGCGCATTATAAACGGAATCCTGCCGCCGTTTTCCGCCGTTTACAATCTTTACGCTCTTACTGCGACCCTCCCAAAGCCTTTTTGCAGCGGAAAGAGCCTCCTCGCGCGTTGAGTCGGAAACAACTACCACGAACTCATCGGCATGCTTAAAAAAGGCTTCCATACAAAGCTCGATCGGCGTTTTTCCACAAAAGCGCATCAGCATTTTGTTTTCGCCCATGCGCGTTGACGAGCCCGCAGCAAGCAGGATCGCGCAAACGCTTTTGTCGGTCGATCCGTTCATCAGCTTCACCGAATCAGTCATCGCCCTTATCCGAAGGATCGTTCAGGCTGTCTGAAATGATGCGGTACATGGTGTCCGCCTCATCCTTGCGAACGACTTCCTTGACGGCAAGCACCTCTGCAACAAGGAGCTTTGCCCCCGAGCGAACCGAGATAACGTCGCCGACTTTGATATCGGTAGAGGGCTTAGCCACCTTTTCGTTTACACTGACACGCCCCATTGAGCACGCCTCGTTTGCAACGGTGCGGCGCTTGATTATTCTTGAAACCTTTAAATATTTATCAAGTCTCATTCTGTTTCTCCTTTTATTCTTTAATCTTCCTTGGGAAGCTTATCGGTGCCGATGCTGCGCACGGTATCCATATCGATATGCAGCGCAGGATCCTCTCGCCATTCCGAAAGCTTGTTTTTCCAAGCGGAGGCGCTCTTCTCAGCGCGAATTATGCGAATTATCGCATCCTTTATCGAAGCAACATCCACGCTGCCCGAGGGCACGTTCTCGCCGCGCATGATGATATGCAGGCTTCCGTCGTCATCGGAAAACACGGTGGAATACTCGCCCACAGTTGTCATGCTGTAGATATCCTTTATAACGGAGCTCCAGTCACTATCACCGCAATCATGTGTGATCGAGATGAGCTCTCCGTTTTCGAGTATCCGCGAAGGTATATCGCCGTTCTCGGCATCACTGTAGCTTCTCTCGGAGAAGCGTTTCATAACCTCTTGGAAGCTCTCGCCGTCCGTAAGACACGCGTATGCCTGATCCATCTTCTTTACTGCGGAGTCGCGGTATTCGTCAAACATTTCGTTTGCACGGGTCTCAAGCGCCTTGTATGCGGATACGAACTCAGCTATCTCCTCAGCATGATCGCTCTTGCCGTTCAAAGCATCCGAAAACAGCATGTCGGAGCATTGAGCTGCCACACTTTCCATTTCCTCAATAAGGCTTTCGTACTCCTCGCTCAATTCGCCGTCCGGATAAACCACTATATCGAAAATTCTCGAATAGCCTTCGGGAATGACTGTCGGAGGATACACGTCGGTATACTGCTCGCCGTGAATCTCAAACTCAAGGGCATTTTCCATGTACTTTCCGGGGTCTTCCGCATACAACTTTTGATCGTATTGAAGCTGCTCTTCATACCATTCGAGCACTTCCGAATCGCCGACGGGCAGCTTCGCTTCAAACTCCGAACGATAAGCGGAAACAATGGCGGTATCGAGTGTTTGCTTTTTATACTCTGCGCTGTAATCCTTAAAGCTCATTGCCATGCCCGTATAGTATTCGGAAAGCTCGCGGATAAGGCCTTCAAAATGCTGCTCTGCCGTCATTGACGGGTCGCTTGCATTAAGCTGCTCCGCCTGACTCATGAGCTGACTTTTGATTTCTTCAAGTTCTTGTTCAGCTGCCTGCTCAGCTTCGGAAATTTGAGCGGACGACAGCGTAAAGCCCTCCTCTCCCGCACGGTGCAGCACGACAAGATCGTTCACAACGGCATCCAGCACCGTATCCTGAAAGTATTCCAGATCGCTTTTTGATGCAAAGGGATCCATTCCCATCTGCGAATAATAATCCGCATAGGAGGTGAATGCGCTTTTGAAAAAGCCGAGGGTTAATTTGCGATCGCCTATGGAAGCTATAACCGAATCATTGCTTTCGGCGGGCTTTTTAGAGCATGCAAAAAAAGAGCCGAGCATCAAAGCAAGCGCCAATAACGAAACAAATGCTTTAAAAAATCTTTTCACCTAAATCTCCGTTCTTTACTTTAGTTCAGACTTATTATACCATATTTGCTCTCAAATTCATATAACAGACACTTATTTTATCTGAACTGACCGAAAAGCATCGTCATTCTTATCGCATAAAAGCACAAAGATGGATCGAATTTCATCATATATTATTTTTTGCAAAAAAACTATTGACAACTGCCTCGCTTTTGTGTATAATAACCAAGCAATCGAGATTTGCCCAGTTCGTCTAGTGGCCTAGGACACCGCCCTCTCACGGCGGCGGCAGGGGTTCGACTCCCCTACTGGGTGCCAGAAAAACGCTTCGTAAGAAGCGTTTTTTGCTTTAAGCTTGATTTGATAACGAAACGGGAACGCATGCCTTTCAGACCCGACGATCGGGAATGAAAAAACCCTGCCTGCAAAGATTGTCCACAAGATGAAGCGCACAGCCATCAGGCAAAAACAGCTTTTCAC
>CADBGC010000154.1 GCA_902794055.1 uncultured Eubacteriales bacterium
AGTTCTCATAACCATGCTCAAACATAACGGTCGCTATCTGCTCTTTGGAGAGCGGTATACCCGCCAACTTTAACACATATAGCACGGAGAGCTTCTCTCTGTCTTCACCATTCGAAAAAAAAGCCATATATTTTTCGTACCTCATTATTCTGATTTTGCCTTTAAAATAAACGAAAAATCAAAGTATTGCAAAACCGCTCACCTATTATACCACATTCTTTTTTTTTTTTTTTTTACCAAAAGGGGTTGCAAAATAAAAAATTTTGTGTATAATAGTCTAAGTCAAGGGGTTATAGCCCAGCTGGTTAGAGCGCTACGTTGACATCGTAGAGGTCGTTGGTTCGATCCCAACTAGCCCCACCATATATCTATCCTGTGGTGTGCGTTACGTCTCGATTATAAACCCTCACTTTTACTTTAGGGGCATCAGTCGAAACGTGAAAGGCACCCCCGCTCCGAGTGAGCGCTGAGGGGTACCAAGAAGCATTAGCTTTGCACCCGCACCTGTCTATTTCGGACGGGTATTATCTTCGAGGCGGACGGCACGACGGGATGGACATTGCCGAATGGTGTAACGGTAACACTAACGACTCTGACTCGTTCATTCAAGGTTCGAATCCTTGTTCGGCAGCCAAATCAAATCAGTCACGAAAGTGGCTGATTTGATTTATATCAGCTGAATTTCATTCAATACCTAAAGGAGACGGTTATGGACGATATTAAAAGTATAAGAAGCGCCGTTGGCTCTCGGAAGATCGTTCTGAACGCGGCGGGCGGAGTTATAGTCCGCGACGGCAAGATCCTGTTCCAGCGCCGCAGCGACAATGGCAAGTGGGGGCTCGTTGGCGGCATACTCGAGATGAATGAGACCTATCGAGAGGGCGCTCTGCGCGAGATGACGGAGGAGACGGGGCTTGAAGTCAAGCTCGATGGCTTTCTCGGCATATACCATAATCACAACATGATCTGGCCAAACGGTGATCGGGCGCACGTGATAAGTGCATACTATATTGCAAGCATCGTGAGCGGTGAGCCGCGCACCGATGAAGAATCCCTCGAGCTTTGCTTCTTTGGAGAGGACGAGCTGCCCGAGCTTTTTGCTGAGGATCACAGAGCCGCAGTTAAGGCGTATTTTGACGGCGTTTGCTTGCCGATACCTAATGAGAACTGCGCAAGGATGACCGAATAAAATCCTACTCCATACTAAAAGCCGAGTCGTTTCACCGTCTCGGCTTTTGCTTATCTTAGCATATTGATCGAAGCTCATTTATCCCCGTTCACGTACACCCTTCCGGTGCGCTTGGTAACAAGGCATGCAAGCTCATAGTTTATCGTGCCAACTATCTGAGAAACCTCCTCAAGGCTCATGCCGCCATTGCCGAAGAGCGTTGCAACGTCACCCTGTTTAACGTCCCCGCCTGTTACGTTGACCATTGAGGCATCCATGCAGATGCGGCCTATCTGCGGGTAGAAGCGACCGTTTATCGCAACACGGGCATTGTTTGAAAGCCTGCGCGAATAGCCATCAGCATAGCCCGCGCCGATAACGGCACTGATTATAGGAGACTCCGTGCGATAGGTTCTGCCGTAGCCGACCGTAACTCCGGCGGGCAAGGGGCGAATCTGCGTAACGCGCGTTTTAAGCGTCATAACGGGCTCCAGAACGCCGTATTCAACGGGCTTGCTGTTCGGATAAAGCCCGTAAAGGATGATGCCCTCACGTATGGAATCGAAGTGTATCGGGCTTGAGAGGATCGCTGCGGAGTTGGAAACGTGGCAGTTTGGAATCCTGATGCCGCGCTCGGCAAGGCCGCTGTAAACTACGGAATAGTTTTTATACTGGAAAGTAGTGAATTCATATTCCGAAGGATCGTCCGCCGCAGCGAAATGCGTATACATGCCCACAACGTCAAGATTGCTCATGTTGCAGATATGCTCAACGGCGAGTATAGCCGCCATGTGATCGCTCTGCGCAAATATGCCTATTCGCGACATACCTGTGTCGAGGCTCGCGTGAACCTTAACGATAACGCCAGCTGCCTTCGCCGCCTGATTGAGCGCATAGGCGTGTTCCTCGTCCACAACGGTCTGTTCAAGATCGAGTTTGCAGAGGATCGCCGCATGCTCGGGCGCGGTGTATCCAAGAATGAGTATCGGAAGCTTGATGCCGTTTTCTCGAAGCTCTATCGCCTCCTGAAGCGCAGCTACGGCGAACATATCCGCGCCGTTTGCCTCGAGGAATTTGCCGCATTCAACGGCACCGTGACCGTAGGCATCCGCCTTGATAACGCAAATGACCTTGCGGCCTATATTGCGCTTAGCGTAGTTGAGATTGTGTTTGAGCGCGGAAAGATCGATCTCGACCCAAGTTCGCGTGGTTTTATCGAGTGTATACAAGGCGGGCACCTCCATGCCTTAATTGGATCTATATTTGAATGATGAATGAAGAGATGCACTTCAGCGCATCGTGCTCATGCTCATGCTCTCCGGTGAATGCGCTTATAAGAATATAAATGGCAATAAGCATTATCACGCATCCAAGAACGATGCGAATGATCCTGCTTACCCGCTCATACTTCTCGCTTGCCATCAGCCTCTGAACGAAGCCGACGCTCGTTCCCGCGATTACAGAAAGAACTGCGTGACCTACGGAAAAAACAAGAAGCAGCAAGAGGCCGTAAACAAGGCTCGAGCCGCCGGATGCATTAGCGGCAACGGCCATAAGCGCCACCACAACGGGTATAGCACAGTGTGAAGCAAAGAGCCCCGCAAGAAGCCCCGCAACAAACGCACCGATTCCGCCGCGCAGCCTACTCTTTGCAAGCACCGAGCTTCCCGAAGGAATGATGTTTATGATGCCCCACATCTGAAGCGCCATAAGAACGAGAAGAAGCGCCATGACGATGTGCATTATAAGCTCTGTGTGCTCTATTAGCTCTCCAATAGCGGATGCAAGAAGCCCGAGCGTGCAGAAGGTAACGGTCGAGCCGAGCGCGAAAAGCAAGCTCAGCATCAACGCACGCTTTGTGTTGTTTTTATCTGTTTCATTGCCGGAACCGCCCACATATCCTATGATGAGCGGTATGCCAGAAAGCGAGCAGGGCATCAGCGAAGTCAGAAAACCCGAAGCAACGGCAATAAGCGGTGCGATCCAGGGTGCATCGGCAATTTTTGAAGCAAGGTTTTGAAGAAAAGCTTCCATGATAGTTCCTCTCGTTGGTCGTTATCAGTATTCATCGGGCGACTGCGCCTGTTTCCTGTTGAATTCCTTGATGCGCTGCTCCTTGGTGAGGTAGCGTTTTCTCATGCGGATGCTCTTTGGTGTTACCTCAACAAGCTCGTCGTCGCGGATGAACTCAAGGCATTGTTCAAGGCTGAATTCAAGCGGGGGAGTGAGGCGCAGAGCTTCATCCGAACCCGAGGCGCGCATATTCGTAACGTGCTTTCTCTTGCAAACGTTAACGGTTATATCCTCGTTTCTCGAGCATTCGCCAACTATCTGACCCTCATAGATAGGATCGCCGGGTCGAACGAACAGCCTGCCGCGTTCCTGCGTATTGAAAAGGCCGTAGGAATTCGCTTCGCCCGTTTCGGAAGCAACGAGCGAGCCGCGAGTGCGCTCGGTGATCTCGCCTGTGTAAGGCTCATAACCCTTGAAAATATGGCTCATGATGCCGTTGCCGCGCGTGTCGGTCAGAAGCTCGCTGCGGTAGCCCATAAGGCCGCGAGCGGGTATGTCGAATACGAGGCGAACGCTGCCTTCGTTTTCGTTTATCATGTTGTTCATAACGGCACGGCGGGTGCCGAGCTTTTCCATAACGGTGCCCATATATTCCTGGGGCACGTCGATGGTCAGCTCTTCGATGGGCTCGAGCAGATGCCCCTGTTCGTCGCGCTTCATGATAACGCGCGGGCGGGAGACTGCAAACTCGAAATCCTGACGGCGCATGGTCTCGATTAGAATGGAAAGATGAAGCTCTCCGCGTCCGCTGACCTTGAAGGCATCGGTGGTGCCGGTTTCCTCAACGCGCATGGAAACGTTTGTTTCAACTTCTTTAAACAGGCGGTCGCGCAGATTCCTTGAGGTAACGTATTTGCCCTCGCGGCCCGCGAACGGACTCGTGTTGACGATGAAATCCATGCTGACGGTGGGCTCGTCGATCTGAATAAAAGGAAGCGGCTCGATGCATGCGGGATCGCAAACGGTCTCGCCGATGGAAATGCCCGAAATGCCCGCAACGGCAACGATGTCTCCCGCTTCAACGCTTTCGATCTCAACGCGCCTCAGACCTTCGAACCTATACAGCCTCGAAAGCTTAGCTTCGCGCGGAGGTTGACCCTCAACGCATACCGAAACCGCGCGGTTGCGCACTGCGGTGCCGCGCTCAATCCTGCCAACGCCGATTCGGCCAACGTAATCGTCGTAATCGATCGTTGAGATGAGAAGCTGAAGCGACCCGTTTTCATCGCAGCAAGGCGCGGGAACGTGCTCGATTATGGTATCGAACAGCGG
>CADBGC010000155.1 GCA_902794055.1 uncultured Eubacteriales bacterium
CAAGTCCACTCTGAGGCACCACCCGCGGGAATAGCTCATTTGGTAGAGCGCCGCCTTGCCAAGGCGGAGGTGGCGGGTTCGAGCCCCGTTTCCCGCTCCACTATGCAAATGCTCCCCACAGGGAGCGTTTGCATAGTGGGGAATAATACGGCACCATAGCCAAGCGGTAAGGCAGCGGTCTGCAAAATCGCCATCTCCAGTTCGATTCTGGATGGTGCCTCCAAAGAAGTTTAAGCAGTCTTTGGCTGCTTAAACTTCTTTTGCATCGATCGCTTGCCAATGCAATTAAAACGAACGGAGAGCGTTTATGACCGAGGATGAATTCTATTCAAAATGGATCGCGGCTTTTGCCGGCGGCGTTTCGGATGAAGACATACAAAAATATGTTGTCTCATCGGAAGAATATAATAATTTTATTTGGCACGTCTTCTCATGGAAGCTCGTAAAAAGGGGCAGCTATCTAACCGGAAAAGCGGCAAACAAGGCGTATAGCAGGGTGGATAAAGCAGGGGCTGTATTCTCGCGAGATGAAGGCAAGTCGTTCCATGAGATGAATGATCATTATGCAAGTATGCCTGCCGAGCACGAATCCGGAGAGTTTTATGCCGTTGGGAAAGACTTTGAGTGGACGTATATCTCAACACATGAATGCGATTGCGGTCCGTATTTTATGGTAAGGCCGGATAAAGTCGGCTTTAACCACAGGCTTGCGCTTATCCTCGACCATGCGAAGCACCTTGCATCGAGTGCCTATCATCGAGCGATTATTTCCCCGATATATGATCTTGGGTCAATGTATAGCCGCTTTCAGATGAAGCGAAAGATAGCGCGTTTTATTAAAATGCCTTCGCAAAAACTTGCTTCTCTCTCCGATCAGGATCTTATGCTTGCTGTAAACAACAGGATCGATCTTAGGATTACCGATAAATACGATCGGATTGCTTCACTCGGCGCATTGAATGCTGCGCAGAAGGATTATATCGTTGTTCATACTTTTTTCTATAGCGCAAGTTCCCATAATGCGGCACCTTATTTGAGCGAATGCCTTGGAAGAGTGGAAGCATTCGAGCATAAAAGGGTTTTTGACGATTTTGTGCGCAAATACGGAATCGATGTGAACGATACTTCAGTATTTGAGGTTGAAGATGATTGGGAAACACATTTAAAAAAGAGTGAAAAGTATCACCTTGATGAATTCGAAGATGCTTTCTATTCGCTTGAAAACATTGAAAAAGTACTTGTTCGGTTTATTCGTTCAAATATTTCCCAAATGTGAACGGAAATAACAAAATTAAATTGGCGGAGGCATTTTTGCTCTCCGCCGTTTTTACACAGTTTTGAAATGACGCTCGCCATTTCCGGCCAAATGATGCAGCCTTCAGCAATGAATGATGAAAGCCATACTATGCCTTAAATCCTTTCTCGGCCTAATCGGTTTCATACTCCACAGTGCTCAGATCAAATTCCTTCACCGCTCCGTCATAATACTCATAAACCATATCCATTATGCCGAGATAGAGCCTGCCGTTAAATACGGCCTGATAGGGGTTGCTTTGAGAGTAATCCTCAGGCCAAGCTCTATCCATGATCTTTTCCCGCTCACCGCTCGTGATATCAAGCAGGTAAGCGCCGTTTTCATCGTAGCAAACAAATCTGCCGTTATATATTGTGAATTCTGTGAAATTGATATAGGGAAGCGTTTTTTCATCGCCCAAATACCGCTGAGCCTCATACCCGGCAAGTCTTTTTCCTGAGTGATCGAAAGCTTCAAGAACATAAGCGTTGTATCCACCGTAAAGGTATGTTGAAGTATAGATGATATCTCCGTTCACATCGTAGCTGCCAACATAGTTGTTCTCGCCCGCAACGGCTCCGACTCTATGAAGATACATATCGGGCGTAATATAGAAAACGCCTTTGTAGTACGAACGGAAGTAAATATTGCCGTTCTTGCATTTGAGATCGGTTATGTAGTAGGAAGCGTTTTGAATAAGCACCGATATCTCGCCGGTCTCGGCATTTACGCATTTAAGGGAATAGCGTGTCCTGTCAGAACCGGTATGCGATGAGTAATAGATGTTCGGACCGTCCGCGGCAACGGAGACCACAATTTCATCGGTGCTTACGAACTGTTCCACCTTGCCTGTTTTTAGATCAAAGCGATATAGTCCGCTATCCTGTCCCCAGCAATACCAGTTGCCGGGCATATAGATGCAGCCGTTGTAGACATCGCCTGCGAAATACAGTATGTCGCTTAGAGAGCTGAAGATTCTTGTGAAAGATTCACCGTCAAAGCCAAACATACCCCTCACCTCGCCCGTTATCGCATAGACCTTTTCTCCGTCCTCAAAAAACCTGATTTTCCTATAATAATCTCTGTCAGCCTGCACCGATTGGGAAGCACCATCGGGTAAGCTTCTTATATTGAGCTTATCCTTCGTATTCGTGCTTACATCGAGCTTCACGGCTTCGCCGCTGCCCATATTCGCGCTCTGCGTTGTATCGGGTTTATGGGGAATGCCGCTATTTGGTTTGTTGAAAGCTCCCGCCTCATACGCAACGCCAAGGCCGATCAAAAGGCAGGCGGCAGCGGCAAGCGCGGGGATCAGCCGCTTGAAGACTCTTTTTTTGGCGGGCTTCTTAACGCTTTCGCCGAGCACCTTTTCACGCAGCCTTGCAAGGCTTTCATTGGGCATCCGTTCGCCCTCATATTTCTCGAAATAGCCGTTCAACCGTTCGGTATCGGCATTTTCAAAGCAGTTTTTTATCGATTCTTTCATCATTAATTTCCTCCGAATTTGGTTCTAAGCTTGGCGAGAGCGCGATGCGCGCGCGTGTCCACATTTGAAACGCTCAAATTCATCCGCTCCGCGATATGCTTCGAGCTCTGCTCAAGATAATACTTTCTGAAAAGTATCTGCGAATCGGGCTCGCCAAGCGCTTCTATCTCCCGAAGAACGGCGGCAAACAGCTCCTTTTTCTCAAGCTCATCCTCAAAATCGCCGCCGTCTGGCAGCTCGATAAAGCTATCCTCGGCATCAAGCGATTGCGGCACGATCCTGTTTCGAACGAAATTGAGTGCGGTATTCCTCGCCGCAACTCCGATATAGGTTTTGAGCGAAGCTCTCGGCTCAAAGCTTGCTAAAGCGGTCGAAAGCTTTATAAAAACCTCCGAAACGCAGTCCTCTATCTCATCGGAAGTGCAGCTTTCGCGCATTATGCCGCGAGCTATGCCGAAAACAAGCCCGGAGTATTGCGAAATAAGCCGATCCATGCCGGCATTCGGATCCTTCTTCAGCAGTTGAAGCAGTTTTTTGTCGTTCATAGGCGACCTCTTATTGAATCGATTCACTATTATAAACGCAGTTTGAAGGAAAATCTTACATTTGAAACGCAAATCAATGAGAAAAAAGCAAAAAAGGCACTTTCATAATAGAACCGATTCCGCCGCCTGCGGTGCACTCGACAGAATACGGCAGCAGGAAGCGGAATCGACGGAAAACAGCTCTATGGATTGATGGTGATGGACAGCCTGGTATTATCGGCGGTTATCTCGATCCAATAGGAAAAATCTTCCCATCCGCCGAAGCCAAGCTCGACCTTTTTCGGCTTATTAGCTTGCAGCTCAACCTGCTTACTGTCGCCGAGCGCAAGATTATCCAGGCTTTGCCGACAATTGAGCTTAATTTCAAGCGTTTGATCGACTGGAGAGATCAATTCCAAAACTATTCTGTTTTTGGGATTGGAAGATTTTTGGATCTTGATACGCTTGATTCTGATCTCAACCGATGAAGCGGCGCTGTAACTGTTCTTCATCTCCAGCTTGCCGCTTGCGTTGTCATAGTGTCCTTTGAAAAAATTATACGGATAATAGAACCATGCGGCAGAGATGGATCTCATAAGCTCGTCGGATGCTTCAAGCTTGCGCCCCGCGCCGAGATGCCCTTCAACGCGCCATAACTCATCCCTATCGGGGGAAACGCGATAAACATCCGAATTAACCTCGATCCATATCGTTCCGGGCTCTGCGGGCAAAATGCACGAACCCTCGATGATCTCGCCATCCGAGAGTTTTTCCGAAACTTCACCCGTTTCGTCTGCCGCTGAAATCCCGTTTATAATCATCGTTGAAAGCCGGCATGGAGGTATGGTTTTGAAAACCGTGCCCCAGCCGTCGGGGGCGTATTGAATAACTTTGATTGGCGTATCGATAACAGCTTCATTGTCGGAATCGTCTTCAGCTTCACCGGGAGGGCATACAAACAGACCTCTCTTACCGCTGCTATCGACCTGCGTTGAATCTCGAGCGCATCCGAACAAAGCCGAGAGAAAGAAGACTGATGAAAAAATAAATAAGAATAATCGCTTCATTAGTTCACCTCTTGATATGTTTGAATTTTGCGAAAGTACAGTTTACAAGGGACTACACAGGGTAGGTATCTGACGGGAGGGGTGCCGCCAGTCAGATTTTCCATGTGATGTTCAAGCTGTCGCTTGTGGC
>CADBGC010000156.1 GCA_902794055.1 uncultured Eubacteriales bacterium
TGCGGTATGTGCATGAGGATCGGATGCCCCGCCATCCGCAAGACCGAGACCGGCGTTGCAGTCGATCCGACCCAGTGTGTCGGCTGCGGCCTCTGCGCTCAGCTCTGCCACTTTGGCGCTCTCAACCCCGAAGCATAAGGAGGAAAAACGCATGTTTAACATAGTTATAGTCGGTGTAGGCGGTCAGGGCACCCTGCTTGCAAGCAAGATCCTCGGCCAGCTCGCAATGAATAACGGCTACGATGTTCGCGTAAGCGAGGTTCACGGTATGAGTCAGCGCGGCGGCAGCGTGGTCACCTACGTTCGCATGAGCAACGATACCCCCCTGTATTCCTCCATTGTTGAGCAGGAGCAGGCCGATATCGTTCTTGCTTTCGAGAATCTCGAAGCACTTCGAGCGCTTCCCTATCTCAAGGCGGACGGTACCATGGTCGTGAATACCCAGCAGATACTTCCCATGCCCGTTATCACCGGCGCAACGAAGTATCCCGAGGATTGCCTCGATCGCGTTGAATCGGCTGCAAAGACTATCAAGATCAATGCTGTTGATATTGCGCATGAGTGCGGCACCTACCGCGCGGCAAACGTTGTCCTTATGGGCGTTTGCGCGAAGATGCTCCCGTTCAGCGCCGAGGAATGGCATAAGGCCATCGAGCAATGCGTTAAGCCCAAGTTCCTCGATGTCAACATCAACGCATTCGATCGCGGCTACAACTTCAAATAATTGACGATGTACGACTTCAAAACCCATATCGACAGAACCGCAACAGGTTCTATCAAAACCGACATAGCACCCGAGTCCGTAAAGGACTCGGGTCTTGTGCCGTTGTCCGTTGCGGATATGGAGCTGCAGGTTGCACCCGAGATAGTCGAGGCAATAAAGCAGGCAGCCGATAAAGGCATATTCGGCTATACTTACGCCGACAAAGAATACATAGATGCCGTGCGCTCATGGATGAAAACGCGGCACTCCTTCGATACCGAGGGCTTTAAGCTTATCACCACAAACGGCGTAGTCCCCGCACTTCGCTTTGCGGTGGAGGCCTTCTGCGAAAAGGGTGAGGGCGTGGTTATTCAGCCGCCGGTCTATATGATGTTTAAAAGCGCGATAGAGACAGCCGAAAGGCGCGTGGTCGAGAATCCGCTTATCTTCGATAACGGCCGCTACGTCATGGACTACGACGACCTCGATAAGAAGACCGCTCCTGAAGACGTTAAGCTTCTGCTGCTTTGCAGCCCGCATAACCCTGTTGGCAGAGTATGGTCGAAGGATGAGCTTATAAGGCTCGGCGAGATCTGCAAACGGAACGGCGTTATAGTCGTTGCCGACGAGATACACAACGATCTTCTTTTGAACGGCGCGGAGCATACCGTATTTGCGATGCTTCCCGGTATGGACGATATCTCCATCACCTGCACCGCAACGAGCAAGACCTTCAATCTTGCAGGGCTTTCCTGCTCCAATATCTTCATCAAAAATGAGACGATTGCCGAAGGCTTCAAGAAGGCTGCAGACCGCGCCGGAGCGGGGCTGGTTCCGTATTTTGCACGCTCTGCTACCATAGCTGCCTATACTCAATGCGCCGCTTGGGTGGATGAGCTGAATTCCCATATTGCCGCAAATTTCGAGCTTATGTATGCCTTCATTGAGAAGGAGCTTCCGATGCTCAAGGTCATCCGCGCAGAGGGAACCTATCTTGCTTGGCTCGATATGCGCGCACTTGAAGTTGACGACAATGCACTTGAGGAGATCGTGCTTGCGCACGGCCTTGCGCTCGACGAAGGCTATCTTTTCGGAAGCGGCGGCAGCGGCTTTGAAAGATGGAATCTCGCTCTGCCTGCAGATATCCTCGAAAAGGCGCTTCTTCAGCTTAAAACCGCAGTTCATAAGGCGCTTTCATTGCGCTGAAACCATACCGACTATTGATGCTTAATTTAAAATCACTGAACAAAGAGCAGTATGAAGCTGCAACTACCATAGACGGGCCATTGCTGGTGCTTGCGGGAGCGGGCAGCGGCAAGACCCGTGTTTTGACCTACCGAATTGCAAACCTCGTTTTGAATCACGGCGTTCCCCCTTGGGCGATACTTGCCGTTACCTTCACAAACAAGGCCGCAAAGGAGATGAAGGAGCGAGTGGACAAGCTGCTCGATACGCCCTCATCCGATATGTGGGTCACCACGTTCCATTCCTTCTGCGTTAAAATACTCAGAAGCGATATAGATAAGCTCGGATTCGATCGCGGCTTCACCATCTACGACGATCAGGATCAAAACTCCATCATCGCCGATATCATGAAGCAGCAGAATATCGATGAAAAGAAGTTCCCCAAGGCGCGCTTCCGCTCTATGATAAGCGAAGCTAAGAACTCATCCGAGCGGCCGGAAACCTATATCATGGAAGCTGCGGGTCAGAGCGCGGATACCTTCGTGGACGTTTACAGAGCGTATCAAAAGCGGCTTTCGGAATGCAGCGCGCTTGATTTCGACGATCTGCTTCTCTATGCCGTTCGGCTGTTCAAGGAGCAGCCCGAAGTGCTCGCTAAATACAGAAGAAAATTTCGCTACGTGCTTGTTGACGAGTATCAAGACACGAACTATCCGCAGTATCAAATCGTTAAGCTTCTTTGCGCTGAGCATCGCAATATCTGCGTGGTTGGCGACGACGATCAGAGCATCTACGGCTGGCGCGGAGCGGATATTCGCAATATCCTTGACTTTGAAAAGGATTTCGAGGGAGCTAAGGTCGTGCGGCTGGAGCAGAACTACCGCTCCACAAAGGCGATACTCGACTGTGCAAACAAGGTGATCGCGAACAACACCGGCAGAAAGAGCAAGAGGCTTTGGACGGATAAGCCCGGCGGCGAAAGGGTCGAGCTTGTAATGGTGGATGACGAGCGCGATGAAGCTTACGCGATAGCCAAAACGATTTCAAGGCTTCACAGCTATGAAAAGCGCAGCTACAACGATTTCGCGGTGCTGTACCGCACTCATGCGCAGAGCCGCGTTATAGAATCGGTATTGACCACAGGCTACGGTATCCCGATCAGTATAATCGGCGGCATGCGTTTCTATTCCTATCAGGAGATAAAGGACCTGCTCGCCTATCTCAAGCTCATCTCAAACCCGAATGACGACGTTGCCTTCAAGCGCATAATAAACGTGCCCAAGCGCGGCATCGGAGCCGCAACGGTATCTTCCATCGAAATGGCTGCGCAGTCCAAGGATATCTCCATGTTCATGGCCTGCATAACGCCCGATGCGCTCAATGAAAAGCTTGTTAAAAAAGTTGCGCCCTTCATAGACCTTATGAAGGAGCTGTTTGCAAAAAGATACAGCATGGGGCTTGCGGAGCTTGCCGAAAGCATAATCACAGCGACCGATTTTGATTCTTACCTTTTGGAGCTCGGAAGCGATAAATATGACACGCGCTCCGAAAACGTTCAGGAGCTTCTCGGCGCGATGCTCGAGCACGAGCAGCAGCTTCCCGAAGGCACGGATGCGCTTCAAAGCTTCCTTGAAACCGCTGCGCTCAACTCAGAGGCGGATAATATCGATGAGAGCGACGGCACGGTGAAGCTTATGACACTGCACTGCGCAAAGGGGCTCGAGTTTCCGATAGTATTCCTTCCCGGCATGGAGGATGGCATCTTCCCTTCCTCGCGTTCGAAGGAGGAAAAGAGCCGATTCGAGGAGGAGCGCAGGCTCTGCTACGTCGGCGTTACCCGCGCTGAACAGAAGCTCATTCTTCTTGCCGCCCATTCGCGCATGCTTTACGGCAGACAGCAGGTGAACGATCCCTCCGTTTTCCTCGAGGAGATGGAGCTTATCGATCCTAACTCAACCCCTATGAAGCGGAATTCCTTCATGAGTGCAGTCGGCACTCGCTCCGCTTATCAGAGTGGCTCGATGCCGTCAGGCTCTGGCGGGTTCGGCAGTGGCACAAGAATGAACTATACTGGCACGAACGTTGGAAAGGACGTTGTTGAGCAGATAAGAAAGCTGAACGGGCTTTCCGGGAACAGTTTCTCCAAGAAGCCCGCATTGAGCGGCGCATCCTACTCTGTGTCCCCCGCTGCCGCCGAAAGCAAGAAACGATCATCAACGGTTTTCAAGAAGGATATGCGTGTTATACATCCTCAGTTTGGGCAAGGAACCGTTATAGAAGTTTCTGGCGAAGGGAGCGCAATAGTCAGCATAAAATTCGACAACGGATCGCTGCGCCGACTTGCCGCCGCATACGCGCCTTTGACCGTTATCAAGGAGTAAACTATGATTGAAAGAATGAAATATCTCGTTCAAAAGCTGAATGAATATTCGGATTCATATTATTTCGGCGAAAAGCCGCAGGTAAGCGATGCTGAATTCGATGCGCTGATGGACGAGCTGCGCGAGCTCGAGGAGCGAACGGGAACCGTGCTGCCATCCTCCCCCACCCACTCGGTAGGTTCGGAGGCGGTTTCGCAGTTTTTACCGCATACGCATCTTGCAAGGCT
>CADBGC010000157.1 GCA_902794055.1 uncultured Eubacteriales bacterium
ACCGAAAGGATGGCCGCGATCACGATGGGCACCCATAACAGCTTCAGGAAATTTTTAAATACTCCCGAAAGCATGTGGAACAGGTCGATCTCGAACTCGCCGCCGGAATTCTCTTCCTCGGGGGCATAGTCCGCAGCATAACCGAACTCGGGCTCGGCGATCCTATCCGCATGCTTGCGTTCAATGCTCTGCGCCGCATCGGCAGGCGCGTTGAAGCTCACCAGCTCCTCAGGCGGAATCTGCGCCTCACCGAAGCCGTTGCCGCCGTAGTTGCCGTAGTTGCCGTAGTTGCCGTAGTTGCCGTAGTTGCCGTAATTACCGTAATTGCCGTAATTACCGTAATTGCCGTAGTTGCCGTAACGGCCGTAATTGCCGTAGTTGCCGTAACGGCCGTAATTGCCGTAGCGGCCGTAATTGCCGTAGCGACCGTAGCTGCCGTAGGCCGCCTTCTTGCGCTTGCCATAGTTGCCCGAACCGGAAACGCCGGTATCGAGCAGACCTCCGAGCAGCGGCAGGTAGGTTGCATCGTTTAGAATGTAACCGAGCATATCGGTATTCGTGCTGAGCGATTCAAGCGCGGTCTGGATCCTTCTTGCGGTCGCAAAGCCCTGGCGAACCACCATGATGCCGGAATCGCTGAGCTCCGCACAGTAGTCCGCGATCTTTGACGCTGCCACGGGCGGGGTGTCGATTATAATAAAATCATATTTGCTGCGGGCATCCTCAAGAAAGCTCTGCATCCTTTCGGAGCCGATCAGCTTGAGGCCGTTTGCGACCTTGCCCTTGCATATCATGAGGCTGAGCGAAGGCACGCCCTCGAGCTTGGGAAGCTCCAAATTCTCCTCACTCGTCAGGTATTCATCGATGCTCGGACCGAAATCATCAGCAAGACCGAACATCCTGCGAAGGGAGGGCTCGCCCATATCGGCTTCGATGAGCAGCACGTTTGCATTTTCCCTTGCAAAGGTGAGCGCCATATTGGCGGCAATGGTCGATCTGCCCTCGTCCGAATCCACGCTCGCTATCATAAGTACCTTGGCTCCGCTCATCTTCATCAGGTATTGTACCCTCGTTTGGATGAGGCGCATGGTTTCGGAATAGCCGAAGCTCGTAGTAGGGCTGTTCACAAGCAGGCTGCTCGCGCCCGATTTTTTGGCCTTGGCCTTGCCCTTCTTGGAGCCCTTTCTGTTTCTTGATGCGCCGCGCTTGCTCTGGCGGTCGATCGTTGCAAGCTTTTCAAAGCTGCCGACCTTGTTTTCAAAATCGGCCTCGTTATAGATCTTGGTTGAGAATATGGTTTTCAGAACGGAGCAGGCGGCAAGAAGAAACAGCGCCACGCCGGAGTACTTGATGACCTGCGATTTTCTGTTTATGGGCTTATTCGGGCTCGACGGCACCTTCGGGCTGATGAGAACCGTTGCGGAAACGTTCTTCAGCACCTTTTCGGTTACGAGAGTATGGTTGTCGAGTATGCTGTTTATAACGTCGAACGCCACCTTTGGCGAATCCGCCGTAACGCTTATCGAAACGAAATTGGTCTGAGTACGCTGAGTCGCGGTTATGGTTCCGTTGAAGGACGTCATTCCGATCGCGTTCAGAACCTTGTTTCGCATGGTGCTGCTGTTCAAGAGCTCCACGAACGACATCGCCATGGTGCGCGAATTTTCAAGATTTGTAAGCGCGGAGCTGGATTGGCTTCCTCCGGGCGCAACGGCGACCGTGGCGCTCGTGGTGTACGTTTGCTCATACGTTTCGGTAACGAAAACGTAGCTCAGCATTGCGGCAATAAGAGTGCCCACAAGCAGCAGCCACCAGTTTTTGAGAAGCTGCTGTATGATGAGCGGGACGTTTATCGTTTTTTTCTTGTTTTTACTATAATTCGGAACAAATCTTGACATTGCGCTGTAGCTCCCTCTAACTTGATTTCAAAGCCTGCCTGTCAGTCCTCTACCACCACGAGCAGCTCGGCAGAGCCGACCGCTTCGCCATTGTAGCAGAAGATATTTATTCTGTAGGTGCCGGGCACGGAGCTGTCGAACTCGTCCATATCGTAGTGCAGCTTATCCGTGCCGTATTCACTGAGCGTGTAAACCTTTTTATTGACCGTTATGCTCTTAACGTAGTCCAGCGGATCGAGCAGCTCGCCGCGCTGGATATACACAAGATAATCCGTGAGCGCGACCGTTGGCCTGTCCTGCGAGCTTTTTTCAAGCACGGTCACGTCCGCAGTCAAAACCGAAAGATCGCCGCGGCTGTTTATCACTCGGAATTCGACCGTTCTTTCGTCGGCTTCCGTTTCAAGCCAAGCCATGGAGATGCGGTTTGTGATATCGCCGTCGATGCAGTCGATCGCGCGAATGCTCTTGAGCGGGTTCACGGTCTCCCCGGAATAATACAGAAAATCGTCCTTAAGCACGAAGCGGGGGGAGTGATAGTCGATGTAATACAGATCCCTCTTGACTGTGGCGACCTTGTTTCCCGAATCGAAAACCGCATACGTGACCTCGCATTTGCCTTTTCCGACGAAGGAGGAGATGCTGCCCACGACCACGGAGGAGGTAAGATCCCCATCCTCCGCATCCATTGCGGTAACGCCCGTCAGCAGCTCTTCATCGGTCGCATCCACGTTTACGTAGATGGCATCGGATGCGCAGAGGATCACGGGTGCCCTGTTGCTGCTGCGGATCCTGTTGTAGAGCGAATAGGCAATAAACAGCATCGCGGCGATAACGATCGCGATTATTGAAAATATGAGAAGCTTTTCCCTTGATTTACTCATTATCTTTTCCTACCTAAATCAATCCATCGATCCCGAGCGGGTATCACCCGTTCGGAGCGTTGTCAAGAACAAATCGATAGAAATAATCATCCTATTATATCATACATTTAGATCGTTGTCTATACCAAAAATATTAGTTGTGAATATGATTGATCTCGTGGTTCGCAGCCTGCATTATATATAAGCAGCGCGCCGTCTCGCACGCAAATCGCTGCCGTTCAAAGCAAAAGCCCGCTGTTTGCGGACTTAGCTTCGACTCATTCCACCAATACGGGATCGTATCGCAAAAAGCACCCCTGTTGGGTGCCGGTGGTGGGACTCGTTTTTGCGCATTGCTCTCGCTGCTCGCTCATTCCGCTTCGCAGCTCGGCGTGCAAAAACCCGGGGCACTGTCCTTTCATTTCAAATATGCTTTATCTTTGCCGGTGGTGGGACTCGTTTTTGCGCATTGCTCTCGCTGCTCGCTCATTCCGCTTCGCAGCTCGGCGTGCAAAAACCCGGGGCGGGCGAAACATTCACCGGATGTTTCGCTGTTCCGCCCTTCGAGTCCCTCCGAACAACAATATCAAAAACGACAGGGCATCTTTGATGCCCTGTCGTTTTTGGTGCCGGTGGTGGGACTCGAACCCACACCCCGTTGCCGGGAACGGATTTTGAGTCCGTCACGTCTGCCAATTCCATCACACCGGCGAGGTTTAACGGCTTATATTTTAACATAGTTTGAAGCCTTTTTCAATGCCTTTTCAAAAGAATTTGCAAAATCCTTGTTTTTTGCGTGTTTCTCGGTTTTTTATTTATGCTTTTTTGCCCAAACGCTTCGCCCGCCGCATTCTCGGCTTATTCCGCGGGCTTTATAAGCGCAAACAGCAGCCTGTCAAACTCCGGCGGGGCCTCAGTGACTCCGCTTTTGACGATCGAAAAGCCGCATCGCACTATCTCGCTTTCAAATTCCTCCGCGCTCACCGTGCGGCAAGAGGTTGCCGCAACTTGCACCTTGCCCGAAAAATGCGCCTTCTCGCGCAGCTCGAACGCCTCGGCGGGATCCGTTCTTATCTCGAAGCCTCGACTCTCCATGCTCAGAACGAGCGCAAGACCTCCGTCCTTCAAGTGAATACGGATGAAGCGATAAAATGCGGCGCGGTCCTCATCCTCGACCAACATGTGAAGCAGCGCAACGGCGTAAATGAAGGCATATTTCTCATTATGATCTCCGTTTATGCAGTCCAGCACGATAAAATTATTCTCGAATTCGGGCAGTTCGCGCTTCAAAAAGGCTATCGCCTCTTCCGAAATATCGCTCGCGGTAAGCGCATACCCCGCTTCAAGCACGCGCCGCGCATCTCGGCCTTCGCCGCAGCCAAGCTCGAGTATCGGCTCGCGCTTATCGAGCCCCAGCTCCCGCAGCGTTTCAAGCACTATGGGCGTGGGTACGTCAAAAGCCCATGTATGTCCGATCTCATGGATCCTTTTGTAGCGCTCGTCGTATGCTTCATAGTATTTTTTCATTCGGCTGTTCCCTTTTCTTTGTTCATTGCTTCGCGCTTTCTCTCGGGAAGCTGCGCTATCACGATCGCCGCAAGGATCAGCGCGCAGCCGATGTATTCGCGCGCGCTCATGCTCTGATTGAGGATCACTGCGCCGCCGATGACCGAAAACACGGATTCCATGCTGAACAGCAGCGAAACTATCG
>CADBGC010000158.1 GCA_902794055.1 uncultured Eubacteriales bacterium
ACCAGCCGGGCAACGTTATCGCCAAGAACACCGTGGATGCGATGCGCAGCGGTGTTATGTACGGCGCGGCGGCGATGCTGGACGGCGTTATCGACCGCATGGCCGAGGAGCTTGGGCACACCTCCACGATCATCGCCACCGGCGGCTCCGCGCCCTATATCATCCCCCTCTGCAAGCACGATATCATACTTGAAAGGGATCTGCTGCTTCAGGGCTTGAACGTTATCTATAAGATGAATAAGGTGTGAACCGCGGACAAGCCGCGAACGATCGAAAAGCTTTTTTATCCGATAAGCCGCGCATCCGCGCGGCTTTGAGTTATATGCGATACAGGCTGCGTTTTTGCGCTATTGACAATTAATCGTATCTTAGTTATAATAATATAAGGGTTTGTTTCCTATTCTTTTTTGATTCTTTTGATATTCAGGAGTGAAAAATGAAAAACACAGGCACGAAGCTGACGCTTGCCAAGGCTGCAAACAAAACAAGGCTGATCATTATGTGGATAATTACGATTTGCAGCGCACTTATGACCATTGGCGGTGTGGCGACTTTTAACACACAGAATATTTTCGGAAGTTTGGTTGTCATTCTCGGCTTCGGCGCGATCGCTTTCTTTGGAATCACAAAAATCATAAAGTTGAGAACACAGAAAGCAGCATTAAAGAATTACACCGGGTATATTGCGCGCCTTTCCAACGATCCCCCAAAATCCCTTTCAAGGCTTGCAACTCCCTTCAATCTTTCCACGGATACCGTTGTTAAACACATCAACGCGCTAATCAAACTCGGTCTTATTCAAAATGCCTATGTTGAAAACGACAGGCTCATTCTTCCCGAAAGAAACCTTTACGAAAAAGCCCCCGAAACCGTTTATGTTACCATGAAGTGCGCTTGCTGCGGAGCAAACACCACGGTTCCCGAGGGAAAGAGCAACACCTGCGAGTACTGCGGCTCGCCGCTTACGAAATAACCAATAAAACAAGCATTAAAGCCGAAGCGGTATTAAAACTGGACTTCGGCTTTTATTACGAACGGATTATGTGTTTTCATTTTCCCGCTCCGCGCAGCTTCAAAGCTCGAAGTCTATCTCGTATTCCCCGTCGATCAGAATGTAGTTCACGTTATGGAGCGTGGCAAGTTCGAGCATACGCAGATTATCCTCAAGCACGGCCTCCATGCTCAGCCCCTCGTCGTTGATGCGGTTTTCTATCACCGAGGCGTATTTTTCGATATCGTCAAAATGCTTTTCGATATAGCCTCGGCTAAGAACAAGGCAGCAGTAACGAATCTGACCGAGATACTCTCCGTCGAAATCCTGCGCCCATGTGAACGGGATGTAACAGCCCTCAACGATGAGGTTCTGCCCGTTCTCGATCGCGGTTTTGACCATCTCGCGCACGATCGGCCAGATGTACGCCGTCAAAGCCTCGTCGTCGCTCAAGGGCGTAAGCTCCGTATTGCCGCTGCGGATAAGCCCCATCTTCAGATGATCGATGGACAGATACGGGTATTTGTATTTTTCAAGCAGCTTCTGCGCAAACGCGGTCTTGCCCGAATGCGAAGCGCCGGCGATAAGAATTACCATTGTTTTCTCCTTTCGGTATATGCGGCATTGGCCGCTCAGTCATTCTTTTTTCGGTTCACAATAAAGCCTTCTATCAGCTCAGCATCCGCCCTATCCTTGGGTCTGCCGAGACCCTTTTTCATTTCAAGCAGGCCGCAGAGCGATATCACGGGGATGCCCTCAACGAGATCGACCGTATCAAACAGCCAGTTTTCAAACACCTCGATATCGCCGCCGAGCTTAAACCAGCGGTTTCCGTCTGGCGTTATCTTATGAAGAAAACCCTCGGATTCAAGCCTGTTTGCCATCTCGTTCGTGCAGCCGAGGTCTATATCGGTCGCCTCATCCCTTATGCCGTACAGCACCATCGCGCCGCCCGTGATGACCCAGTACTGCGAACTATCATACGGAAAAGCGCGCAGCTTTTCGATTATTTCGGCTCTTTTCATTTCTGCCTCCCCCGCTCTTTCATTCATATATATTATAGCAAACGTACGCTCAAAAGGCAACCGAAAAAAGCGGAGAACCGCGCCGAAAAAGCGCGGTTCGATCAAAACTGCATAGAATAGTTTAAAATCCTTATCTTTTCTTATAGAGCAGAAGCTCGGGGTCCGCGCCCTCACAGCCGTAGGTGCATACGAGGATGAAATCGGCGTTCGCAAGCACGCCGAAGCAGCGCTCATCGCCCGTTTCGAGCTGATTGCCGAGGTAGGTGGTGCCGTCGTTCAAAAACTTGACGCGCTCGCCGCTCGGGAGCGGGTACGCTAGGTTGACGTAGCTGCCCACGAGCGCGTTCAGCCCCTCGAGCTTGGGCATGCCCTCGATATGAAGCGCGTTTATCTCGTCCACAAGCTGCTTTTTAAACGCCTCGAACTTGCCGCCGTCCGAAAGCTCATCATGCCTTTTCCAATAATCGAGCGTGGGCAAAATCTCCTTCATATAGGCGCGCGCCTGCTCCTCGGTGAAGCCCTGCTGCGCCATGTGCGGAATGCAGACGTTTATAAGCTCATCCATATCGGAATAGGTATAGGTGCCGTCCGCATAGCACCATTTGCAGTAAGCTTCGTTCAGCGCACCGTCCGCATCCCTGCCGATGAGCTCGTCCTCAAGCGGCATTCCACAGCATTGGCAGATGAGCTTTTGCGGCGAACCGAGCAGGGTGTTTATTGAAACATTGTAGAGCTTTGAGAGCAGCTTGAGCGTTTCGGTGCTCGGCACGGTGTCGCCCGTTTCCCAGCGCGAGACCGCCTGGCGAGTAACGAAAACCTTCTCCGCAAGCTCATCCTGCGAAAGCCCGTGCTTCGTGCGAAGCTCGAATAAAACCTGTTTAGTGTCCATGCGGATGCCTCCTTGTGCTTGATGGCTTGATTATAATGCTAAAGGGAGGGTTTTGCAAGCAACAGGGGGTTGCGGGATATAGAGCCAGAGCTTGCAATCGCTATCTAAACGGCATCTTATTCAGCCCTTATAGACTCTTTCTCGATGATAGGCCAAATACCCTTTGTTCTCATCAGTAAGTGCAATCCGCATAGAAGGATCCGCATTCATAAACACCCGATCTGTATCTGATAGTTTCTCAGATATCATTATCCTTCCCTCATCATCGAAAGAAATGAGTCCTTTATCGAAAAGCTTGTCATGATTTGGACACAGCAGAAAACCATTATCAATATCAAGCTTCTCGAAGGACTCGCTTTGAGACCAAGGTTTGATATGACTTGCGGTTAATACGCTCGTTTCGGCTACGCCGCACAGGCAGCATTTTCCATATCTGTTCATCAATCTTTTTCTAAATTCACCTTGATTCACTCGAATCTTTACTAGAGCATCACGTTCTTCGCCATGTATATCAAGCTGAATGATTTCTCGATCAATTCTTTCAACAGCTTCTGCAAAATCTTCTTGAGACTGCTCATCAATTGGAGCAATCCGGTTTACGCAGTAATGTGTTTTTCCTGTAATAAGGCAAATTGCGTCCCAAAGCTGCACAACAGACCATCTTCCAACTGGCTGCGTTTTGTTTTTTGGCAACGTCACCGGAAAATCTCTTTGGGGCAAGTGTTCTTCGTAGAAGTCCAGATTGAACCAACAGCAGATTTTCTCACTGACATGTTTTGTTTTATGGTATTCAATTCCCATCTTCCTTCTTCTATGCCCATCTAAAAAAAGTTCGATTATTCTTTTGTTTCCATTGCCTTTGTCACCAGTGTTTTTCTTAAAGCTGTACTCAGTGTTCTCCCAAAGCGGCCTTAACATTTCTATAAGGCGATCTCTATATTCACCCTCCCAGCCTTGATCTGTATCAAGGTAAAACCGTGCCAGTTGGCTGTAAAAGAGTTTCGATTCGTTATTCACATCACTTTTCATATTTCCACCTCACAAGTAAATCGTGTTTATTATACTTATATATCGAAATTAAATCAAGAGGAGAACGCTTTTAAATTAGTCTGTTTGGTTTTCATTTAAGTTTGTAAACTGGTTGGCTTGGCGTGATTGTTGAAATCTCTCGTGAGATGCGAGTTGTTTTTTAGCAGCCCACACGGCAGATGATGGTTTTGCTCTTCTCAATATACACGTGGAAAATGCCTCATCATTTATGCAAAGCTCCCACCCCTCAATGTTCGGAAGCTTCGATTCATCCGCTACATCAGCTTATCAGCATTTTATCCTTCGATACGCAGAGGAGCTTACAAAGGACGGCGAGCACGTAGATCAGACCCATCTGCGCTGCTTTGTAAAAGAAGGGGAATTCCAGACTGAGCATTACATAAAAGGCACTGACAGCATTGAAACGTGGACATCGCACTTTACCTACCACGGCTTCCGCTACGCGCGCATCACCGGCTGG
>CADBGC010000159.1:0-7329 GCA_902794055.1 uncultured Eubacteriales bacterium
GAAGAGGATTTCAAGCAGATCGTGATGGACAGGCTCATCTCAATGGCGGCAGAGTTCGGAACGGGAAAGCGAACGGCAAACCGCAAGTGGATGAATGTTTGCAGCAAGATAAGGGAGGAAAACGGTAAGCAAAGCTATCTTACTCAGGAGCAGTATCATGCTATCTGCGAAAATAACGGCATTAAAAACGATAAGGCGCCGGCGCTGCTGACCTTCTTCAATAACATCGGCGTTTGCTTCAGCTACCACTGCGATAAGGACAGAAAGGAGTTTGCGGAGTATAAGCTTCTTAGTCCCGTTTGGCTCACGAACGCGCTGTACGCGATCATTGAGGAAGGCATTAACTATGCCGATTTTGGAATGATAAAGCAGAGCGGGATCGAGCAGATGCTGTATAATCAGCCGCCTGAAACGATAAACGAAAGGCCGTATTCAAGAACCGCGCCTCAAATCAGGTATGATCGGGAAAAGAATGAGTGCAAGTATATACTTGAGGTTGCTCAGATGCACGATCTTTGCTATAAGGTGGATAACGAAAGCCTGTTTTTCCCTGCGCTCTGCAAAAAGGAAACCCCCAAGGATGCTTTGGAAGCGCCGGAGGGCTTCCCGCGCCATGTTGAATACCGCTTTGAGTATAAGTACCTGCCGGACAGCGTTGTGCATCAGCTTATGATACGCTGCTTGAAGAAGGATCTGAGCTTGAATTACCGCTGGCTGCGTGGAATGGTGCTTGGCGGTATGAATAATCATAAGGTTTATGTCAGAATGGCGGATGACGATGAGACACTGCTTGTGGATGTTTACTCAAAAATCGATCATCCCGCCTGCGAGGTGTTTCCGCTTATCAGAAATGAAGTGCGTGAGATCAACAGCAAATTGAACCTTAAGGCTCGCGAGGTGATAACAGATAATGAGGATCGCTTCACTCTTGTAAGCTTGATTCAGGCGCATAGATCCGGCGCCAAATCGGTTTTCGGGGATGATAGCGGAAGCAAGTTCAGCCCGCTCGACCTGCTGGAAAGGTTTTACGATTCGCTGATAATTCCGGATATGACAGTGGAACACGGTGATGTTTTGATAAAGCCCTCCTATGAGTATCATCGATGCAAAAAGGAGGATCCGGAGCTTAGGAGGGCATTGTTTGAGGTGCACGGTAAAAAATGCCAATATTGCAATTTGCCGCTCCGTTATGATGAAATGCAGGTGGATCATGTTCTTGCAAAGGAACATATGCCAAGCAAGGATCATAGGGTTGAGATCTATTTGGCGCAGCTTAAGGACAGAGGCTTTGATATCGATGCTCCGGATTATATTGAAAACTATTTGCCCTCGTGTGGTTTTTGTAACCGAGGCAAGAGCAATGCTGTTCGCGACGTTGAAGCTCTTAAAAACGGTATGCATAAAGCAATGGAAAGGGTTCCGGCAGTGCTCAAATACATTGAGAAGTTTAAAGCCGAGCGCAATACTTGATCACGGACGACGGAGCTTACTGCGGGTGGCTCCATATAAGCCGCTTTTGACAATACAGCCGCTATGCTGTATAATCAGAAAGTCGGCCATTCGTGCCAACGTTTAAACAGAAGAGAGGAAAAACCAAACCCATAATGCACGGATTCTTTAAAAAAGCATTTCTGAGTGCAACCGCTGCTGCGCTTGTTTTTTCGTTTGCCTGCTCCAAAAAGCAGGAGTCGCCGAGGCTCGAGCATAATCTGCTCAGCTTCTATAGCGAGACCGACACCTCCACCGCCTTCTTTGCCGATGATAAGGAGCTTGATGACCGCATAGGCGGCGCGATAACGAGCATAGGCACCGTGGACGGCAAGGAGGGCTTCGTTGTTGCGGCGAGCGCGCTTTACCGCATCAACACCGAGGGTCTTTTGAAGATCTATCCCGCCGCGGTTACGAACGCCGTGCCCGCGCTCGACGGCGGCAGGATACTCTTTGCAACGGCCACTATGGTGCATCTTTACGATGAAGCGACCAAGGACTATACCAAGCTCGACGGCATCAAGGCAAAAAGCATAATCGATCTTGCTCTATCTCCGAGCGGAGAGACTGCCGGAGTGACCGCGCTTCAGGATGACTGCATAATGAGCTATCTCTATGAGGGCGGCAAGGTGACGGAGTATGGCAAGAACAAATGCATAGTTGCCGTTTCAAACGATGCAAAAACCGTCTATTATCTTGAAACTCTGGATACCGAGATCACGAGCATTCTGCATATCGTCAAAAACGGAAAGGACAGAATCATCACCGATAACGCTTCGCCCTATTTCGAGCTGAATCGCGATCTTACCGAGATCACCTTCGACGTGGACGGCAAGACTCATATCAGTAGAAACGGCGAGACCGCAAGAAAGATCGCCGATGCTTCGATATTCTCCTATGCGGGCGCTCAGCGCTCCGCCATGGGCGGCAAGGCCTGCATCACGCTTTTAAAGAACACAAACACGCTGCTCGATGGCATCTTTTACTCCAATACCCGCGGCGAGGACAGCGACGGCAATCAGCACGATCTGTATGACGTTTACTATGTGAACGGCTCGCTAAGCTGCAATGCGCTCGCGCTCGGAGCAAGCAGGTTCAGCGTTTCGGAGGACTCAAAAGCCATTCTGACCATCGTTGACGATTCGCTCTATAAGGTCAGCGCATACAATCCCAAATCGCCCGAGCTGCTGCTTCAAAGCATCTATACGTTCACCTGCGATAGAAATCTTTCCGATATCCATTGCCTCGATCTTGGCGGAAACGTATACAGATACGAAAACAATAAGCTTTCGCCAATACTCGTTACGGGCGCTGACAGCATAAAGCGCACCTCGGACGGCGCGGTCATGTGCTACTCTTCGCTCGAGAGCAACGGCACTCTGTTCCTTCTTAACGGCGATAAGGCCGCGCCCGTTGCTGTGGGTGTCAATTACTTCGAGATCTACGATCACGCGATAATGTATCTTGCCAATTACGACGAGAATGCGCATACCTACGATCTTTATATCAGCTCGGACGGCGAAAACTTCCGCCTTGCCGAGCAGGGGGTCAAGCTCTGATAACAGCTCGATCTGTCAAAAACAGATGATCTGCGGCGGACAAAGCTTCCGCCGCTTTCATTTTTGCTCTTGATGAATACGGGGGAATATGGTAAAATACATATTCTGTAACAGGCTTCGGCCTGCAAAAAAACAGGGAGATAGATAAATGACTGTTTGGATCGCCATAATATTGGGTCTCGTTCAAGGGCTTGCGGAGTTTCTTCCGATCTCCTCGAGCGGGCATCTGCTTCTCGTTCAGAATATCTTCGGCATAAGCAACGGCGGAATGTTCTTCACCGTGCTTTTGCATCTCGGCACACTTGCTGCCGTGCTCGTTGTTTACAGGAAAATAATCATCGATATGCTGATTCATCCCATGAAGCATAAATTTCACTGGATCTGGCTTATTGCTGCAACGCTCGTTACCGTTGTGATCGCGCTTGCGCTCAAAAAGCTCGATATCCTCGATGCCGCCGAATCCGGCAGGGCGCTCGGCTTCTGCTTCATCATAACCGCCATTCTGCTTGTTATCTGCGATCTTCTCAGAAAACGATTCGACGGCAAGTGCACCATTCCCGAAATGAAATGGTATCATGCGGCGTTCATAGGCTTTATGCAGGGCATCGCGCCCTTCCCGGGCATCTCCCGCTCCGGCGCGACCATCACCGCCGCCACCGCCTGCAAGCTCAGCCGCGAGGAAGCTGCGCAGTTCAGCTTCCTGCTCTCCATCCCCGCCATAGTCGGCGGAGCGGTGCTCGAAATCCCGGAAGCGATCAAGGAAGGGATCACCATCGGAGCGCTTCCCTGCATCGTGGGCGTGATCGTTGCGGCTGTATCGGGTTATTTCGCAGTCAAGTTCATGATAAGGCTCATCACCAAGCGTTCTCTCACGGGCTTTGCCGTGTATACCTTTATCCTCGGCGTTTTCGTGCTGCTCGATCAGTACGTGCTGCATCTTAACAACTGGAATTTCTGATGCAGATCGTTCAGCGCAAATGCTACGCATTAACGAGTACGATTCGGCGCATTTGTTGCGAATAAACAAGCTTTTGAACACTCGCCGCATGGCTTTGCGCAGCGTTTTATCATCGAAACCTGCGTTTATCGCCCGATCGCGCCGAGTGTTTCGTTTTTCCCCTTTTTCGGCATTGAAAAACATCGCTTTGTTGTGATATAATTTATTTGTTGCGGCAAACTGCGTTTCAATGCCGCAGTTCTTGGAAAATAAGGAGATAATCTATGAAACTCGGAGTTGTGGGTCTTCCGAACGTCGGAAAAAGCACCCTTTGCAATGCAATAACTAAGGCGGGGGCGCAGGCGGCAAACTATCCGTTCTGCACCATCGACCCGAATGAGGGCGTGGTTTGGACGTGCTGAACGAAATGTATCACCCCAAGAGCCTCGTGCCCGCCGTTATTAAATTCGTCGATATCGCGGGTCTTGTTCGCGGCGCGTACAGGGGCGAGGGTCTTGGCAATAAGTTCCTTGCGCATATCAGAGAGGTGGACGCTATAGTCCACGTCGTGCGCTGCTTCGAGGATATGAACATCGTCCACGTGGACGGCTCCGTGGATCCCGTTCGCGATATGGACACGATCAATCTTGAGCTCATCTATGCCGACCTTGAAACCATCGACAGGCGCATCGACAAGGCGAAGAAGAACTCCAAGAGCGGGGATAAGAAATTCCTCGTTGAGATAGAGTTCCTTGAGCGCATCAAGGCGCATCTGGACGAAATGAAGCCCGTTCGCAGCATGGATATGACCGAGGACGAGAAAAAGGCGGCGGAGGAGCTGTTCCTTCTGACCACCAAACCTGTTATCTACGTTGCCAATATCCGCGAGGACGAGATAGGCACCGAGCCCGAGGCCGTTAAAAAGCTCTACGAGCAGGCGGCAAAGGAGGGCGCGGAGGCGATGACGGTCTGCGCGAAGGTGGAGGAGGAGCTCTCCGAGCTTTCCGATGAGGAGAAGGCCGCCTTCATAGAGGAGCTCGGCATCGGCGAGAGCGGCCTGGATAAGCTCGTTCGCGCGAGCTATTCGCTGCTCGGCCTCATAAGCTTTTTGACAGCGGGAACCGACGAGGTGCGCGCATGGACGATAACTCGCGGCACCAAGGCGCCCGGAGCCGCCGGCAAGATACACACCGATTTCGAGCGCGGCTTCATCAGGGCCGAGGTCGTGCCGTATGAAACTCTCGTTAAAGAGGGCAGCATCAACGCCTGCAAGGACAAGGGCCTCGTGCGCAGCGAGGGCAAGGACTACGTTGTGCAGGACGGAGATATTATCGTGTTCCGCTTCAACGTATAAAGGAAAAGGTGAAAAGCTATGGAGCTTTTTGCATATCATAATTCAAGAGAAAAGTATTGCCGCCTTCCGCAGGGTGCTCTTTGCTGCCGCGAAAAGGCGGTTTTACGCATCAAGCTTTGGGGCGCGGATGCCCACAACGCGAGCGTAAAAGCAAGGCTTTGGGTCGATAACCGCGAGGTCTTGATCGAGAGCCGCCGCTTCAACGACGGCTTTGATACGGTGCATGAATTTGAGATCGAAGCTCCCGAGCAGCCGCAGCTTATTTGGTATTATTTCATCATCGACTTATGCGGTGAAAGGCTTTTCTGCGGCGCAAGGACGGGCGTTGGCAAGCTTACCAATACCCCGCCCGAGGATTATCAGATAACCGTCTATGACGGCGGCTTTGAAACTCCCGAATGGTTCAGAAGGGGCGCGGTTTATCAGATCTTCCCCGATAGATTCCATAGGGGAGGCAAGGACGGCAAGGGAAAAACCGCGCTCGATAGGCTCGAATACCATGAGAATATGGGCAGAAGGGTAGTTCGGCATGAAAACTGGGATGAAGCCGCGCTCTATAAGCCCTTAAAGGGCGAAAAGCATTATTCTCCATGCGATTATTTCGGCGGCGACCTTCGCGGCATTCGCGAAAAGCTGCCCTATCTTGCACGCCTTGGCGTGAGCTGCATCTATTTGAATCCCATATTCGAGGCCGCGAGCAATCATCGCTACAACACCTCGGATTATATGAGCGTCGATCCCGTGCTCGGCGATGAGAAGGAGCTTAAAAAGCTCTGCATCGAAGCCAAAAAGCACGGTATGCGCATCATGCTCGATGGCGTGTTCTCCCATACGGGCGACGACAGCGTGTACTTCAATAAATACGGCAATTACGATTCCGCGGGCGCATATTCTTCCAAGAACTCGCCCTATTATGAATGGTATCATTTCGACAGGTTCCCGAATAAATACCGCTGCTGGTGGGGCTTCAAAACGCTTCCCGAGGTGGTGGAGGAAAACCCGTCGTACGGCGAATTCGTTTGTAAAGTGCTTGAAAAATGGGCGAAATGCGGCGCAACATCATGGCGGCTCGACGTTGCGGACGAGCTCCCCGAAAGCTTCATTGAAATGCTCAGGAA
The DNA here is from genome assembly GCA_902794055.1 of uncultured Eubacteriales bacterium. GTDB lineage: Bacteria > Bacillota > Clostridia > Christensenellales > CAG-138 > PeH17. Next base: position 6,457 of record CADBGC010000159.1, read on the forward strand.
AAAGCTCAAGCGCCTCGATGGAGAAGGCGTGCTTCTCGGTGAAGTATGGGAGGATGCATCCAACAAGCTCTGGGAAAAGGGGCTGAGGCGCTACGTATACGGGCATGAGCTCGATTCCGTTATGAACTACCCCTTCCGCGATGCGCTCGTTGATTTCTTCATGGGCAGGATCGATGCATACGAGCTGAACGAGGCCCTCTCGGGTCAGCGGGAGCGATATCCCGAGCCCTTCTATCGCGCGTGCATGAATATTCTGGGCAGCCACGATTCGGAGCGCATACTCTCCGCGCTTTCGGGTGCTCCCGGCAGGGGAGAGCTCTCGCGGGATCAGCAGGCGAAATACAAGCTCGAAGACGAGGCGCTCAGCATCGGCAGAAAGCGCCTTATGAGCGCGGCCGCGCTCCAGTACGCTATGCCGCAGCCTCCCTGCATCTATTACGGCGACGAGGCGGGCATGACCGGGCTCTTCGATCCGTTCAACAGGGAGACCTTCCCCTGGGGACGAGAGGATGCGGAACTGCTCGAAAGATACCGCCTTCTCGGAAAGCTTAGAAGCGTTAAGAGCGCGCTCAGTTCGGGAAAAACGGCTTTCGCGGCGTTTTCTCAGGACGTGTTCGCCGTGCTTCGCGCCGATGAGGGCGGCTCGGTGATCGTGCTTGTGAACCGCTCGCGCGACAATAAAACGCTTTCGGTTCGCGAATGCGATTTCTATGAGGGGCCGGATGCGGGGGATATGCCGTTTGCCGATAAATACGTCGATCTTCTCAGCGGCAAGCTCTACAGGAAGAATCCGGAAACGGGCGGCATAGTTTTGAAGCCGGACGGCTTCGGCGCCTGCATTTTGCTTGGCGGAGCTAAGCGCGGTTCTATAGA
>CADBGC010000159.1:7355-11439 GCA_902794055.1 uncultured Eubacteriales bacterium
AAAAGCATGAACAACGGATACGGTTTCGACAGACTTTCGAGGGATGCGCTGATCGCCTCAACCATCTTGAGCTGCGTTGGCGTCATCCTATGGCGCAGCGTGCTTGGAATGGTATTCTGCGCGGTGGCAACGCTGCTTATGGCGCTGATACTGGTCAGAACGCTTTCGCCGAATATTGAGCGCAGGCAGGATGAGCTTATCGGCTACGAGAGCTTCATAGGAGCCGTTTCGGGCTTCTTCATCGGGCTCTACAACAAGCTCTTTAAAAAGAACGCAGCCTACGCAGGCAGCGGCACCAAGCAGGCGAAGGATCCTTCCTATAAGTACTTCAAATGCCCCAAATGCGGCAAGGAATACCGCGCGCCGAAGGGCAAGGGCAAGATAAGGGTCACTTGCAGGGAATGCGGCGAACAGTTTGAAAAAAAGATCTGATCCTATTTTGCCGCGGCCTATTCAATGCCGCGACGAAAGCATAAAAAGACCGCGGAGCCTTCGCTCTGCGGTCTTAATATTATCGAATCAACGATAAACCTTATTTGGCATCATGCTTTTTTGCAAGCTGAGCCTTTTTACGATTGGCTGCGTTCCTATGGATAACGCCCTTGGTAACAGCTTTGTCAACCTTGCTGACTGCGGCGGTATATGCTTCTTCGATAGCAGCCTCGTCTTTAGACTCCAAAGCCTGGTCAAACCTCTTGATAGCGGTTTTGGTCGCGGAGAGGATCATGCGGTTGCGCAGATTCTGCTGACGGGACACCTTGACACGCTTCATTGCTGACTTAATGTTTGCCAAATCGGTTCACCTCCTTTAAATACTCAAACAAAGGCAATTATACCACCGTATTGAGCAAATTTCAAGCCCTATTAATAAGAAAATCGCGATATTTTCAATATATTGTGATTGGCTTTTTTCCTTCATAATCGATCTGTTTTCGGGCAAACTAAAGCTTGAGCTGAAAATACAAGGAGGAAACCGCAATGAATGGGATCTATACCGATCTTGCGATGGAGCTCAGGGAGCTTTCGCCCGATATAGAGGGCATCGCGGAGCAGGATGAAACGGACGGCGAGATAAACATAAAGCGCATCGGCATACTCACAAGATCAGCCGCCGAGCGCATCGGCAAGGCGATGGGCAGCTACGTAACACTCGATGCAAGAGCACTTATCGAGCGCCCTTTCGACCTGTTTGAAGCCGTGGAGAGAAGGCTTGCAATAGAGCTTAGAAGGCTTATTAGGGCCGATATAAATCGAAGCTCTGTTCTCATAGTCGGCCTTGGAAACAGGGAGGTAACGCCCGATTCGCTCGGGCCGCGCGTTGTGGAGCGGGTGCTCGTGACGCGGCACGTTAAGCAGTTTTTGCCCGAAGCATTCGATTTTGAAACGCCCGCCGTGTGCGCGATCGCTCCGGGCGTGCTCGGCGTTACGGGTGTTGAGACCATGGACATCGTGAAGGGCGTGGTGGAAAGGGTTCATCCCGACTGCATAATCGCCATAGATGCTTTGGCCTCGCGCCGAGCAGCAAGGATAAGCACCACGCTCCAGCTCACGGATGCGGGCATAAGCCCCGGCTCGGGCGTTGGCAACCAAAGGGCGGAGCTGAGCTTTGAAAGCCTCGGGGTGCAGACTCTTGCAATAGGCGTTCCGCTCGTGGTTCGTGCGGCGACCATAACGAGGGATACGCTCTCGCTTATGGCGAATGAAACGGGGCTCCATGCGGACGAGGAAAGATTAAAGCTGCTTGCCGAAAATATTTCCGTTAAGCAGCTTGACGATATGATAGTTACCCCGAAGGATATCGATTCGATAGTTTCCGATATGGCGGGGATGATCGCAAACGCGATAAACAGGGCGCTTTTCGCTGAAAACCTTGAGAGCGTGCGAAGCCTTATCGCTTGACGGGGTTAAACGCTCAGCTCTCGATATTCTTAGGTGCGCAGAGCAGTGTTTTCTGATGGGTGTATATGACCATGCCAGGCTTTGCGCCGTTCGGCTTTTTAACGAACCTTCTTCTCGTGTAGTCAACGGGAACGCTCGGCGCATTCCTTGCCTGCGAGTAATAGGCGGCAAGCTGCGCCGCTTCGAGCAAAGCAGCATCGGAGGGCTCGCCTCCAGCGCAGCGCAGGATCACGTGGGAACCGTGTATGTCCTTCGTGTGCAGCCAGATATCGTCCGGCGAGGATTCCTTGAAGGTCAGGCGGTCGTTCTGAATATTGTTTTTGCCAACGAGTATCTCGGTGCCGTCGCTCGACTTAAAGGAATGAGGCTTTGCCTTGGGCAGCTTCTGCTGCTTTTTGCGGTTTTCGCGCATATAGCCGCCCGAAGCAAGCTCGGAGCGTACCTCCTCAAAATCGGAATCTGTCAGGCATTCGGGGAGCGAGGCGAGGATGCCGCGCAGATACTCGATCTCCTCAAGCGTTTCCTTCTGCATCACAAGGGCGATATCACGCGCGGATTTCGCCTTTCTGTATTTTTTATAGTACTGCTGAGCATTGTCCGAGGCTGAAAGGGTGGGGTCGAGCTCGATGCGCATCCTCTCGGGCGGATCGGTATAGTAGTTATCCACCACGGCCTCATCTGCACGCTCGGGCAGCGCATACATATTCGCGGTTATAAGCTCGCCGGAGAGCTTCAGCCGCTCGATCTCAGCTTCATCGCCTATCGCGAGCGCAAACTTATCAGCCTTGCGCTCAAGGCGGGATATCGCGCTCGTGAGCACCTTTTCAAGCGAGGAAGTGCGCCGCTTAACGCTTTCGCCCTCGGCGCGCTGACGGTAGAACTCGTCGGCGGCCTCGGCCATCGTCGGGTAGGCGCGCACGGCGCAGTCGATCGGCGCGAAGGGCAGAAGCAGCTTCTTTTCGCCGCGCTCGGCGATGCAGGGGGTGAAGCTTGCCGAGAGGAGATTTGAATAAAAGCCGATAACGGCTGAGGAAAGCGCGTTTAAGTCGTTCGGGCGCAGCCCGTCCTCAAGCTTCTCCAAAAGCAGCGAAGAAACGGCGGGGGAGAGACCGCAGACCGCGCCGGAAAGCGCTTTGTCGCGGCGCTCCGCGTTTTCAAATATAGCCGTCAGCTCCGCCTTGCTCATGCACTCGGGGTCGAGCTTGTCCTGCATGGGCGGGAACTCGTATTTGAGCTTCGGAAGCACAAGGCGAACGCTGCTCATACCGGCGGAGACCCTGCGAATCGAGTCGAGGATGATGCCGTCGTTATCGAGCAGGATGATATTCGAGTGCCTGCCCATGATCTCGCAAACGAGCGTGAAGCTCGTGCTGTCGCTAAGTTCCGTAAAGCCCTCGAAGCGGATGAGCACTATGCGGTCGTGCTTGGGCTGCTCGATGCCCGTGATCCTTGCGCCTGCAAGATGCTTCCTTAAAAGCATCAGAAAATTCGGCGCATCGATGGGGGAGGGGCGTTTTTCATTGGTGAGCTGCAGGCGGCAGTTTTCGGATGACGAGGAGATCAGCAGCCTGTGCGAGCCGCTTTTGGAGTGCACCGAGATCAGCAGCTCGTATTTTTCGGGCTGCTGTATTTTCTCGATCCTTCCGCCTTCAAGCGCGTTTCTTATTTCAGCCACCGAAGCGGCAAGGGTAAGTCCGTCCATAGCTTTTCCTTAGTGAATGGTGAATAGTGAATAATGAATAGTTGGTGAAGAAATTCCATAGGAATTTCCCTAAATCTTACTATCGGCTTACTTGAAAGCTCAAACAAAACGCGCCGCCTTTTCGGGCGGCGCTTGAGCTTACGAGGAATACAAGCCCGACCGCTTAAACGATGCGGTTCTTGAGCACGCCGATGCCCTCGATCTCAACCTCGACCTCATCGCCGCACTGCATGCTGCCGATGCCCTCGGGGGTGCCTGTTGCAACTATATCGCCGGGCAGCAATGTCATGCCCTCGGTGATGAAGCATATAAGGCTGTCCACGCCATGGGTCATGAGGCTCGTGTTGGAATGCTGGCGCACCTCGCCGTTCACGCGGGTCTCAAGTTCAACGTTCTGCGCGTCCAGCTCGGTCTCGATATGCGGACCGATGGGGCAGAAGGTGTCGAAGCCCTTGCCGCGCGTCCATTGGGTGCCCTGTGCGG
>CADBGC010000160.1:0-1994 GCA_902794055.1 uncultured Eubacteriales bacterium
TCGTCGAAAAGCTCGATACGAACCGCCATATAATCCTCTTTTGAACCCGAATAATATCGCTCAACCGCATCGTAATCGATATTGCCCGAATATGTGCCGTCAACGGTAAGCGGCTCGCCGTCAAGATCAACGTAGCACCAGCTTTTTGCAAGAAGCGGAGCAAAGCCGCCCGTTTCATCGTCGTAGGAAAAGAGCGTGTTATACAGCATGCTCGCAACAGTCGGCGCGATGCCGTCGCGCGAGAGCCACGGCATGAACGAGGTCGGAAACGAAGAACCCACGTGTCCAACGTACAGCGTTGCGCTTTCGTCGTTTCTGCGCTGCGCTATTGAGGTGGAGCAGGCGCAGCCCGAAAGCACGGATACGGCAAAAGCCGCGCACAGCAGCATGCAAGCGCATCTTATGGTGTATTTAAAAAACCCTATCCTTCTTTTAGCTTCCCCGCTCATTCCATATCCGGCGCAGGGTAGATAAGCCTTTCGCCGAAGCCGTTTCTTGATGCGGAATTATCGTAGATCTCCTCGATTCGGAAGATATACGCGGGGCGCTTTTGCCAAAGCTCCATACCGCTCGGAGTATGATAAACGTCGTGCTGAGCATTTATAAAGCGCTGATAAAGCTCCGTTTTGCCCGATGAGACCTCATCGTAAATCTCTATGGTTCCCTTCAGCTTATAGGAGACCATCGGCGGCTGATGGAATATGAGCGCCGCCTCCTTGTTCACGAGATAGTTCTGCCAACTCTGCTTTTTTGCAAGCTCAAGGCTGCCGAGCTTTGAAAAATCGATGCGGCTTCTTGCATCGGGACCGTACATCTTCTCTATAAGCAGCTTGAGTCCGCGCTTGCTGTAGCTCTTATCCTCCGGATCGTAGGAGGCGATATGCTTCAGGTACGCTTCAAGCGTTTCTTCAAGGTATTCGTCCTTAGGCAGAAACCCAACGCCCTTTACGCTTGCGTTGAGCCCTGCAGGACCGCAGGAAACGAATGCCGGCTCATGCGAGCAGAACGAGATGAACATCTTTTCCATGCTCATCTCCTCGCCGCGATCGAGCTTCATCACGGTTTCGGCCCTCGAATCGAAGGCCCATTCAAAAAATTTCTTTGACGACTGCATTTTCTTTTCTCCGTTCACGATTTTTTAATACTCTATCGTTTCTCATTAAGATCGCATTTATCACGGGAAAGCTCGCTTGATGTGCGAATGCGAAGCTCCGCGAGTGTCAGAGTGCCGTTTTCAGCGAATGAAAGCTTACCCGATGGCACAGTGCCAACGAGAGAAATGCCCCGTTCGCCCGTTTCGGGATGGTCGGGATAGATCTTGAAGCTTCCCCCCTCCGTATCGAGCGCGATAACGCCTTTTTCAATAAAGCCGCACGCCTCACTTTCAAAGCTGCCGTCCGAGAAGATAACAAGGCTTGCTTCAAAGCTCTCATCGGTACCTGTCCTTTTGCCTTCGCCGGAAAAAGTGCACAGCGCTTCGATCGAGCCCTCGTGCTTTGTGAAACGGTGCATGCTTCTTTCGCCGCCGATTTCGGGGAAGCTGATATCAAGCGTTTTTTCGTCCACGACTTCGCAGGCGATGCGATCCCCTCCCTGCGGAGTAAGCGCAAGGCTCGTTGTGCTGACACCGTATCTTCCGACCTCTGATATAATGGCGGTTTTCTCCGCTTTCTTGTCAACAGCGAAGATCAGATAGGTATCATCGCCGAAAAAGCTTGCGAAAATGCTCTTGCTTCCCTCGACAAAAGAATAAACTCCCTCGGTGAATTGCGTTTCGGTCGAAGCCGCATTGTAGTTTTCTGTGATCCTTTTGCCTATCAGCTTGATGCTTGCATCCTCTTCGGAAACCGTTTTCGCGCCCGCGATGCCGTAGTGAACGCGATCGCAAACGCTGAAATCGAGCTCGCCCGCATCGTTCACTATGAATTTGCTCGTCAATCCATCCGCTGCCGTTTTCGGCTGAGCGTTCACGGAGGAATAGACCATAAGATACC
>CADBGC010000160.1:2002-6286 GCA_902794055.1 uncultured Eubacteriales bacterium
CGCTTTGATAGGTTCCCGAGCTCTTGTCCACCTCGAATGCGGGCGTGTTTGAGAAAATAAACTCCCCGTTTTCTTTCAGGCGAAGATAGATGGTCAGCTTCATTCCAAGCTCGGTGAGATCGAGATAATAATCTCCCGCGACCGAGGCTCCCTCATTTTGAGTTTCGCTATCTTTTTTATCGGCGCAGGCAAAAGCGGAAAATGCGAGCAGCACCACGAGCAGTATTGAAAACGCTCTTTTTATCATTGTAAACCTCCGTTTGATCGGCTTCGAGAAAGCGCAATTTAAGTTAGCGCAAACTAACTTGTTTCACCCGAAAAAACGGCTCAGACTTCGCGCCCGATTTTTTCGCGAGCGCACTGCCTGCAAAAGCCGTTTCGTTTTTTCGAGCTGTCAGCGCTTATGCGTTCAAGCCCCTCATTAAAAGTTAGCTTTAGCTAACCGATTATAGCATCTTTTGTTTTCGTTTGTCAACATTACATGATTATTTTTTATCATATATGTTGTTTATAAAATCCATTCGCACGATCCGCATCTTCATAAAGCCGTCGCCAAGCTTCCCAAGCAGACGGAAAAGCCTGGGAACCGAGGGCTCGCGAAGGTCGTTATAGCCGAGCATATAACCACGCTCGGTTATTTTCGCATTTTTCATCCACGGGGCAATATCCTTTTCAACGCTTTCAACGCTGAAATAGTCCTCGATGGAAGTTACGCCCGCCGTCTTTACCCAAGTTTTCAGCATAAGCTTCACCGCGCGTTTATTTGCCGTATCGAAGCAAAGCCTGCCGCCGGGGAAGCGCTCGCTCATGGCGGCAAAGAGTTTCCGCACCTGCTCCTTTTTGAAGTAATAGAAAACTCCCGCTGCGATCAGGCACACGCCGTTTTCCGCGGGTATCTCGTCAAACCATGCGGTATCGTTGAGATCGGCGCCGATGTTTTTGATCCTGTCCGTTTCGGGCAGAAGCTCGTTTCGCACCGAAATAACGGCCGGCAGGTCGATATTATAGATGCGGCAAAGCCCGTTATCGCAGTTTTCCATTGTTTGATCGAGTCCGCAGCCGAGATTCACAAGCGCGGCTTTTGGGTGAGCTTTGAGGTAATCCTTCGTTTCGATCATAAGATCGCCCTCACGCATCGCAACCTCGAGCGCACCGAAGCGATAGAATGTGCTCCTGCTCTTTCGCTCAAACTCCGAAAAATCATAGTCTATGCGGTTTATAAGCTCGACCGCCTTTTCATCCCGAAAAACGCTCGGATACAGCTCGGTGCAGAGCTTTCTTCCGAAAAGCGGTATCAAAAGCGTTTCCTGCACGCTGTTTTTTTCGATCCTGTATTTTACCATATCGTTTCCTCCTTCAAACTTTCCAGTTCGAGCTTGCGTTCTGAAGCTCCGCCATGCGTGCGAAGAGGCCGTTTTCCTTATTGCGCAGCTCTAAAGGCGTACCTTCCTCGGCAACACGCCCATCCTTGAGCACGATTATCCTGTCCGCAGCCTCAACGGTACGCATCCTATGAGCAATAACGAGCACGGTTTTTCCGCGAAGCAGCCTTGAAAGCGCCCCCTGCACCTCCGTTTCGTTCTCAACGTCCAGCGATGCGGTCGCTTCATCAAGCAGCACAATCGGCGCATCCTTCAAAAGCGCCCTTGCTATTGAGATGCGCTGGCGTTCACCGCCCGAGAGCCTTGCGCCGTTTTCGCCAATCGGAGTTTGATAACCGCGCGGCAGCGCATTCACAAATCCGTCGCAGTTCGCAGCCCTTGCCGCCGCAAGCACGTCTTCATCGCTCGCTCCGCGCCTGCCGAGGCGGATATTCTCCATCACCGTATCGTCAAACAGCATAACGTCCTGAAAAACCATCGAATAATCGGTCAGAAGCGCTTCGGGCTCAACGGTTTTTATATCCACGCCGCCCACCTTGATGCTGCCGCTTGTCACATCCCAAAGCCGTGCGGCAAGCCGAGCGCAGGTACTCTTGCCTGAGCCCGACGGTCCAACGAGCGCGGTGATCTCGCCCTCTTTGGCGGTAAAGCTCACGCCGCGAAGCACTTGTTTATCATCGTAGGCGAAAGCCACGTTTTCAAACACTATATCGTGTCCGTTCGGAGAGAAGCTATCCGCACCCTCGGCGGTGCGCATCCCGTGGATCTCGTTCAGGCGATTTGCCGAAACCTGCGACATCAGCATCTCGGCTATAAGCGCAAGGCTCTGATCGAAGGGCGCATAGAGGCGCGTGATTATCAGAAGGAACATAAACAGCAGCATGAAATCTATCCTGCCGGAGAGTATCAGCGAAGCGCCCGTGAGTATAGTGGTTGCAACTCCGAGACGCATTATGACACTCGCCGCGTTCACGAACAGCCCCGCCGCAAGTTCTCCGCCTATAAGCGTTTTCTCATGCCTGTCTATCTTTGCGCCGATCTCATCAAGATAAGCCTGCTCGCGGTTCAGCGAGCGTATCTCGCGAACGTTTTCTATACCCTCCTGTATGCCGTCCGAAACCGTTACCGCAGTATGCTTCGCCTTTTCGGAGTGCCGCTTTGCGATGCTCCTGCCGCCGAATAGAAGCAGGAATGCGACCGGCACTCCCCAAAGGCAGGCGAGCGCCATGCGCCAATCGATGATGAACAGCGCGATGGCAATTATGGCTGTGGAGATATACGCTCCGTAGAGATAGCCTATGCAATGCGACCAAACGTGCTCGAGCCTGTTCACGTCGCCCATAAGCGTTTCGGTAAGATCGGCGATATCTCGTTTGCCGAAGTAGCCAAGCGGCAGCTTTCGCAGCCTTTCGGCAAGCGAGATGCGCGTCTGCTTCACTTCGTTATATACCAACCCGTAGGTCGCCGTGTACTGTTCAAGATGCGTGATATACGAAAGCAGCGCAAAAGCCGCCGTTAGTCCGATGAAAAGCCATGGCGAAGGGAGGGCCGCGCCGTCTGTAAGCGTTTTAATGAAGCCGTTCATCAGTTTATAGAGGATTCCCGCTCCGAACATGGCGATGAGGTTGACTATCACCGTCCAAAACGCGCCCTTTCTCGCGTTTGAAAGCCCCTTGTCGGTCAAGGCATATTTCCTTTTCAAGTTTTCGCCAAGCATTTACTTCGCCTCCTTTTCCGTTTTAAGCTTCCACTGGGCGGCTTCGTTGTAGTTTTTCCACATCCGCGAATACAAACCGTCACTCGAAGCAAGGCTTTCGTGCGTTCCGCTTTCGACTGCTTTTCCCTTGTCGAGCACGATTATCCTGTCCGCTCCGACAACTGTCGAAAGCCTATGCGCTATCATGATGACCGTCTTGCCCTCGGTGAGCTTTTTCATAGCCTTTTGTATCAGCGCTTCGTTTTCGGGATCGGCAAACGCCGTAGCCTCATCGAGCACGATTATCGGCGCATCCTTGAGTATGGCCCGTGCAAGCGCGATGCGCTGCAGCTCGCCGCCGGACAGGTAGGTGCCTTTTGAACCGATGACGGTGTCTATGCCGTTCGGCAACTTTTCGATCATCTCGCCGCATTGTGCCGCATGAAGCGCCGCTTCCACATCGCTCATAGGAGCGCCCGGACGCGCCGCTCGAACGTTTTCGAGTATCGAGGTTTTGAAAAGTCGGTTATTCTGGAAAACGAACGCTACTCTGTTCATAAGCTCATGTTGATCGATATTGCAAACGTCAACGCCGCCGATCTCGACAGAGCCGGACGAAGCATCCCAAAATCTCGGGATCAGGCTTGCCGCCGTGGTCTTTCCGCCGCCGGAAGGGCCGACGAGCGCCACGGTCTGCCCGGGCTCTGCCTTAAACGAAACACCATCCAGCGCATAGGCATCCGAGCCGGGGTATTTGAAGCACACGTTTTTAAACTCGATCCGGCTGTCCTTCGGCTTTTCGGGATGCTCGGGCAGCTTGAGCGGCTCCGCGTTCATGATGGTATCTATCCTCGCAAGCGCGGTCTTTGCAAGCATCATTCCGCTCGAAGCGAACATGATTTTAGCAAGCGCGGTCGAGATGATCGCGGAAAACACCGCATAGAATGCGAAATTCGTGACAAACGAAGCAAAGCTGCCGTCCGAGAGCGCCGATGGCGCGAGAAGCAGCACCGCCGGTATCAAAAAGATGAAAGCACCCTCGGTGAAGGTCAGATTTATTGCCTGCGGCACGCGGCAAACTCCGTAAGTATATCGCTCGGCCTTTTCGCTGTATTCCTCTATGGCCTTTTTAAACGCCTTGAAGGAATAGACCGTCTGCTGGAAAACCTTAACGACCGGTATGCCGCGCACGTATTCCGTTCCTGC
>CADBGC010000161.1 GCA_902794055.1 uncultured Eubacteriales bacterium
TTTTAGAAAATATGAGTAGAGGAAATAATGCATTTCTGCCAAATGCTTTTGAAGGAAGAAGCAAATAACGCCGCCGAGAGCACCGCCGATCAGACCCGCAATCGCGCCTTCAACGCTCTTTTTAGGACTGATAGCGGGGCAGAGCTTATGCTTCCCGATAAGCGAGCCAACCATGTATGCTGTGTTGTCCGCCATGGCAACGCCCGCGAAGATGCAGATTATCGCAAGGCGGGAATGATCGAGGTGGCCGAAGCCGATGAGTCCGAGAAAGCTGATAAGAGCAAGCGGATAAAAGAGTATCACGAGCGAGGATATGAGATCGTCGTTCGTGCGCTTTGAATTCATGGCGCGCTCGAGTGCGATAAGGATGAAAGCTGCAAAGAACGCTGCAAAGAGCCAAAACGCAGGGCTCAGCTTATCCGAGCGAGCTGCAAAATACATCAAAGGAAACATTCCGCCGCCAAGCAGGATATGCGGAATAATAAAAGGCTTATAACCGTTTGCCTTGAAAACGCCGTTCATCTCGAAAACTGCGAGAACTGCGAAAACGCCGAGAACTATTGCCTGAAAACCTCCGCCAAGCCAAATGACCAAGCCGAGCAAAACGAGCAGCACAGCGGCAACAGCAGTGCGCAGCGGTAGATCCTTCATAGATTCCCCCAAATAAAAACAGTCTGATTTTAAACTTAACGGCGGTTCAGTCGGGCTGAACCGCCAATCCGATCATATTAAAGCACTTTTCCGAATCTGCGAGTGCGCCTTGCGAATTCGCAGAGGCAATCCGCATACACTTCGCGCGAAAAATCGGGAAAGAGCGTATCCGTGAAAACGAACTCGGCATACGCCGCCTGCCACAAAAGGAAGTTGGAAAGCCGCTGCTCGCCCGCAGTTCGTATTATAAGGTCGAGCTCGGGAAGCCCCGAGGTGTAGAGGCTGCTATCAAACATTTCCTCGGTAACTTCGCCGGATTTAGCGCCGCTTTCAATAAGCGAGTTAACGGCGTGAACTATCTCGGCGCGGCTGCCGTAGTTGAGTGCAATATTGAAGCAAAGTCCGGTATTCTTCACCGTGCGATTCTGTGCGGCTTCGAGAATATCGCGCAACTTGCCGGAAAAAGCCGCTTCATCGCCGATTATCCTGATTCGAACGCCGTTTGCATCGAGCTCATCGATCTCCTTATGGAAATATTCTTCAAGCAACGCAAAAAGAGCATCGATCTCGGTGCGAGGTCTTTTCCAATTCTCGGTTGAGAATGCGTAGACCGTCAGCGCCTCGATACCGGCGGAATGTGAAAAGCGCACGATGCCGCGCAGCGCTTCCATTCCCGCGCGATGCCCCGCGCTCCGCGGAAGAAGACGCTTCTTTGCCCAGCGCCCGTTGCCGTCCATGATAACGCCAACGTGGCGGGGAAGCGCCTCCCTTGACAGCGAAAACTCTTTGAGCTCCGCATCGGTGAATTTCGGATAAATATTCGGCATAATTACGTTTGGCGGTTTGCCTTATTCATCGTTTCCCAGATAAACCGAGGTGCGAAACGCGGAATAAACGAGCAGAACGGTCGGCTTATCGCATTCTTCAAGCGCCGTCTGCCGTATAACGCGCAGCGAATCGGGCGCTTCAACGCCCTTCATAGAGCGCGCTTCGACCGTTTGCACGATAAAGCCCTCTCCTTCAAGCCTTGAAACCGCCTCAGCAAGAGGCAGTCCGAGTACGCTCATCAAACCGAAAGCAGCTCCTTTTCCTTCTCGGAAGCGATGCGGTCGATCTCCTTGATGGCGTTGTCGGTCGCCTTCTGAACCTGCTCCTCCATGCGCTTCTGATCGTCCTCGGTGATGGCGCCGTCCTTGCAGTCCTTCTTGATGGTCTCGTTCGCATCACGACGGATGGAGCGGATGGCAACCTTGCTTTCCTCGGCTTTTTTGCGAACGAGCTTAACAAGCTCCTTGCGCCTTTCTTCGGTCAGTTCGGGGAAAACGAGGCGGATCAGCTTGCCGTCGTTTGAGGGATTGATGCCGAGATCGGACTTCTGGATCGCCTTTTCAACGGCGGGAATCATGCTTGCATCCCAAAGCGAGATAACGAGCAGACGGGGCTCGGGCGAGCTGATGGTGCCGACCTGGTTCACGGGAGTGGGAGTGCCGTAATAATCCACCATGATGCGGTCGAGCAGCTTCGGATTTGCGCGGCCTGCGCGCAGAGTGCCGAGTTCGCCGTTCAAAACGGAGATGGTTTTATTCATTTTGTCCTGTGCAAGTTCAATGGTGTCCATAATTTACCTCCTATAGTGAAGTTTTAACTGTATTATTTTAATGTAGAAACGCGGTTTTGTCAATATCGACTATGCGCTCCTGCATCATTCCGCACATATAACGAAAAAATTGCGTTTTCGGTTGATGCGAACGCTTTAAAATTGAGCGCACGGCTATCGGTTTTCATCGCAATGCTCGCAATCATGATCACATTCATCGTGATGCTTATGACCGCAGCCGCACCCTTCGCCGTGTTCATGGTCATGCCCCGCTTCATAAAGCTTCAGCGAATAGCCGCGTATCCTGCCTACAGAGGAGCCGTTTGCGCGCTCGGTATGCGCAAACTTATACCTGCCGCCAAGCCTTATCTCGGCAAGAAGGGGCGCGTTTCCGGCTGCGTTCACAAAGCCCGGGTCGCAGAGTATCTGCACGCCAACGCGCTCGCCGTTCTCCTCGATATAGCCGATGAAAGCCATATCGCCGGTCATCTCAATGTTTTCGGGGCTGATGCAGAGATAGTTTTCCTTTAGCTCTCCGAGACCGCCCTCGCCTTGGGATGCGTCATATTCCTTTATACTGATAAATAATGCAAATTCAGTCACTTTACCCTTACCCCTTTCCGATCTGTTCAAGCGCTTTTTGAGCCGCTTCGCTGTATGTAGTTTCGCTGCAGCCGTTGAAGTTTGCCAGCCGTTCACAGGCAGCATGAAGCGAATCGCTTAAAGCCATGCTCCATTTAACTTTAGGCTCGAGCCAAAGCCCTTTGATAATAAGCTCACCGGTCGTATTGTTTGCAGCGGCTTCGATCCTTCCGATAAATTCTTCACCGAAAACAATGGGAAGCACATAGTAGCCGAACAGCCTTTTTTCGGCGGGAACGTAGATCTCCAAGCGGTATCTGAAGCCGAAAACCGCTTCGATGAGGTTCCGATCCCACATCAGCGGATCGAGCGGCGCAATGAATTCGCAGCGCTTTTTATAGCGTTTTCTTTCACTTGCCGCTTCAAGCAAAGGCATATCATCGGCTTTTATATAGAGCGGAACGGATATTTCGGAAACGCTCAGGGGAATTATTCGCCCCTCCGCCGCAAGCTCCGCAAATGCTCTTGTACGCAAGGCGGCATCCATTCCCCATATACCGAGGAACGAATCGGAACGGCGGTTCCAAAGTGCGCCAATCGCGCCCATGCGCCGCAGAATGCCCCATTTGATATGGTCGATCGGTTCAACGTTCGGATCGGGAGCGTTCAGTATCTCTGGTGAGATATGCCTCTCGGCAAGATCATAGAATTTCTTTGTTCCTTCCTTGTGGTGGATAACGAGCCTGCCGTCCGAAAACATCTGTTCAAGAACCGAGCGCGCGGCGTTGGTCTTGCCGTGACGGTTGCCGCTCCAATGTATCGCCGAACCCCAAATTATCTCCCCTTCGATCGGAAGGGTTGCGGAGCTGACAGGGCCATGCTTTGAAATGTATGCAAGGGCATCTTCCGCAAACTCCTCGATTCCCGGGTAATCCGCGGAGTTTCGCCTTGCCGTCTGCCGCCATCTTTCAAGATAGGGAAGATCCACCGCCGGAAGTATCGAAAGCTCCTTGTCCGTATAGTCGATCAGCGCACGATCCTTATAGAGCAGCTCGCTGAGGTGCTGCTTTTTAAAGCCCTTGACCCTCGATTGAAGCGTAAGCTCGGCATTTCTGCCGCAAATATTGATGGGATCGAACTGTATGCAGCCCGCCTGCTTAACATATTCAAGTGCGCCCGGCTTCCCCGAGAATCTGTAAGCACCCAAAAGTCCCTGCTTGAGCAGGATATAGCGCCGAAAAGTTTCAATCGAAATATTTAATTCTGTTGTGTTTATCTTACGCAAGCTCAAATCCTTCCTGCGCGTCAACTATCGTTCCCGAATTTTCGCCGTTCGCCGCCTTGATG
>CADBGC010000162.1 GCA_902794055.1 uncultured Eubacteriales bacterium
CGATGAATCGCTTCTGACCGGCGAAAGCGAGCCGCAGGCTCATAAGGAAGGCGAGCTGCTGCTTTCTGGCAGCTTCCTGACTGAAGGAAGGGTGGCCGCTCAGCTCATAGCCGTTGGAAACGACAGCTACGCTTCGAGGCTTACCCACGAGGCAAAGCGCCTTGCCTCACCGAGATCCGAACTGCTTAGCGAGCTCAAGAAGCTGGTTTCGCTCGTCAGCAAGCTCCTTGTGCCGATAGGCATAATAATGTTTTTAGAGCAATATTTGCTCCTGAAATCGCCGCTTGACGTTGCCGTACCCAAGGCAGTCGCCGCAATGATTGGTATGCTGCCCGAGGGGCTGATACTGCTGACATCCGTTGCGCTGATGGCAGGCGTTGTTAAGCTTGGAAAACGAAAAACGCTTGTGCACGAGCTTTTCGGCATAGAAACGCTTGCAAGGGTGGATATGCTCTGCACCGATAAAACGGGAACTCTTACAACGGGCGAACCCACTTTTGAACGCTTCGTTCCGATCGAAGCCGATGAGAGCGAGCTTAAAGCGGGTATGGCAAGGTTTATTGCGGCCT
Organism: uncultured Eubacteriales bacterium; assembly: GCA_902794055.1. Taxonomy (GTDB): domain Bacteria; phylum Bacillota; class Clostridia; order Christensenellales; family CAG-138; genus PeH17. Next base: position 570 of record CADBGC010000162.1, read on the forward strand.
TCGAGTCATCGTCGGGAACGCTTCGCGGAATCGCCTCCGCCGTGGATTCGGAAGGTGAGCAGCCTATTGCAAAGCTGCCCTTTTCTTCCGCGAGGAAAAAATCAGCCGCATCATTTGCAAACGGAAAAACTCTTATACTCGGCGCGCCGTCCTTCGTGACCGACCGAAGCGTAAGCGAGGTCGATACGGCGGTGAACGAGGGCTTTAGAGTGCTCATGCTCGCGGAGGCAGAAGGAATTATCGAAAATGAGCAGCTTCCCCCCGTAACGCGCGTTCTCGGCATCGTGCTGCTGCGCGAATCCCTTAGGCCGACTGCGAAGGATACGCTCGATTGGTTCAGAAAAGAGGGCGTTGAGGTTCGTATCATGAGCGGCGACGATCCGCGCACGGTTGCCGCGCTCGGAAGAATGCTCGAGCTAAAGGGAAGCGACCGAGTGGTGGACTGCGCCGCGCTTTCGGATGAGGAGCTCTGCGCCGCCGCGAAGGATCGAGTGATCTTCGGCCGTCTTACCCCCGATAGGAAACGCATTCTCGTTGAGGCACTCAAAAGGGAGGGACATAATGTTGCCATGACGGGCGACGGCGTTAATGACATTCCCTCCATGAAGGCGGCCGACTGCTCCATTGCGATGGGCGGCGGCGCCGAGGCGACCGAGCATGCGGCTCAGCTCGTGCTTTTAAACAACGATTTCAGTTCCCTGCCTGAAGTAGTTGCCGAGGGCAGGCGCGTTATCGGAAACATAACGCGAACCGCCTCGCTTTTCCTTCAAAAAACGCTCTATTCCTTTGCGCTCAGCGTAATAAACATACTGATCGCGCTGTTCCTGCCGCTCAAGTATCCCTTTGAGCCCATCCATCTGACCCTCATCAGCTCACTGACGGTCGGAATTCCCGCATTCTTTCTCGCGCTCGAGCCGAGCTCCGAACGCTTCAAGGGAAGCTTTTTGAAGCGGATAATCCTGAATGCTGTTCCGGGTGCGCTGGGCGTTACCTGCTGTGCGCTCGCCGCTATGATCTTAAATCACTTCGGAACGCCCGAAAGCATAGCTTCAACTCTTGCCGTGCTCTCGGCCGGAGCGATCGGCCTTGGAAATCTCATCCTTATTTGCAGGCCTTTTTCCAAGCTCCGCATTGCGGTATGCTCGCTGATGTGCGCCGGCTTCGCCGCCGCAGTCGCGTTCTTTCCGCTGCTGTTCTCGCTCGATATCCAAAGCTTTTCATCTTCAAATTGGATATCGCTCGCGCTGATGACTGTCGGCGGTCTCGCCGTGCTTGTTATAGCAAGGCTCGCGGTTCAACCCTCCCTGCGTAAGCTGGATCAAACTAAAAGCAGCGATCATAAAGCTTAAATTTGAATAAATAAATCAATTATTCCGGAAAAACAAGGAAGGAGGAGCCGCAAGGCTCGCCGTCCTATAAGCTTATTTGCTTAATTCAAATATCGCTAATGACTGTATATCGAGATCGTCAGCGCAACGTACGCTGTGATTATGCTGCCAAGGATTATCGCCTGCTTCAAGCGATGCTCGGAAATCAGACCGATGAATTCGCGTACGGCTGCATTGGGCCAGAAATACCATTTTGTTTTAGCACCAACGCCTATCGCGCGCATTTTGGCGCGCCGAGCGCAGATGCCGCTTCTGAAAACGTGGTAGTTAGATGTGGAGTATGATACCTTGGTTTTGCTTGTGAATTCGCCGTTTTTGCTTCGTTCGGTGATCTTCTCCTTGGAAAAGCGCATATTCTGCATCGTATCGCGCGAGCTGTCCTCCTGAATTATTTTATTCTCGGGAATGCCCTGCTCGATAAGATAGCGCATCATGGCAAGGCTCTCGGAGTTTGCCTCAAGGTCGCCCTTGCCGCCTGAAGTTATGAAGGTAAGCTCCTTGCCCGTTTCAGTCTTTTGCTGTTTATAAAATGCGATGGCGCGGTCGATGCGGCTTTTGAGCAGCGGCGTGGGGGAGCCGTCCTTCCTGAGACCGCAGCCGAGAATTATAAGATAATCCCGATCGAGCGGCGCCTTATAGCGCACGACGATCATGTTTGCAATGATAGAGCCTATGAGCATGCACTCGAAATAGAGATAGATCGCGGCAAAAATGTTTGCAAAGAGGTCGTGCCACATTATCTCCCGCTGACTGCCGCTCGCGTAGTAATCATATTTGAAAAGGAAGATCTCGCCGCCAATGAGCAAAAGCGAAAGGATGATACCGAGCACGTTTGCAAACCTTTTGCGCTCATGCATCAAAAGCGAAATATTGGAAATAAAGAGCAGAACGGAGAAGATAAAGATGAACGGGATGGAGAAGAGCATATAATTCTTCGCCGAATTAACGAGTATATGCGGTATCTCGTCCGCGGTGTAAACGTCCGGATAGTGCAAAAGGCGCACAAGCACCATAACGTGGGTCAAGAGCACCGAGAACAGAAACAGCGCGAAGCCAACGTAGTAGATGGTGTTGTAGGAATACGGATTATAGCGCAGCTGTGCGAAAAATGCCCATAAAAGCGAAGCGATAACTATAGCAAGATAAACTATCGCTAACGCAAAAAGGGGAATGGTATTGCTGTTGGCTCCGCCGTGGTGCAGCAGATATGCGGCAATTAATGCGGCGATCGTTATGGGGATCAGAAAGTACAGCTTCGGTTTTTTATCCCTCGTGTCAAACGTCATTCGGCTCATCCTTTCCAAACATCGCATCGATCAGAAGCGAAAACTCCTTCCATGCATCGAATTCGCAAAGCTCATCAAGAAGCTCGCGTATGGAGCGATAGTACCAAGCATGCTGAGCGGGATCCTTCTGGTTGAAGCAGTTTAGAAATTCAAACCCCTGCTTCAAAAATGCCTGATGCATGCTGCGAAGATTGGAAAGCTTATCGCCAAGCCAAATGTATTTCACGCCTATATCCGAAGCGTTTTTTAGCTCCTCGAGCGATTCCTCCTTGCGGATGCGCCAGCTCTCAGCTTTGGAAATGCCGTGGCGCTTATCCTCGGTTTCGGATGCAACGAGCGCGGCCGTTCTCGTGCCGAACAGCGCCTCGATATCCGCCAAGGTCGCATCCGTATCCTCAACTGTGTCGTGGAGCACGGCGGCGCAGAGCACCTCCTCGTCAAGCGTCATGGAAGAAACGATGAGCGCGACCTCGATAGGGTGCAGCATGTACGGAGCGGGATCCATCTTGCGTTTTGAGCCGCTGTGCTTTTCGGATGCAAAAGCAAGAGCCTTTTCAAATAGTTCCATCTTAGCCTCCTATCTGCTTCTTGAGAGTGAGAATATTTCTGCCGTCCTTATATTCATAAACGATATCGTCCATAAGCTGCTTGGTCATGAATATTCCAAGACCGCCGATCTGCCTTCGCTCAACGGCAAGCGTAACGTCGGGATCGGGCTTTGCAAGAGGATCGTAGGGAATGCCATGATCGATGAAGGTGATGGAAACGGTGATGGGGGAGTCTGACACCTCAATGCGAACGACGGTGCGGCCGTTTTCGGGCGCGTAGGCGTAGCTCGCGATGTTGGTAAAGATCTCATCGATCGCCAGATCGATCTGCATCTGTGCCTTCATCGGGCAGGCCAGCTGCTCCAGCTCCGCGTCCG
>CADBGC010000163.1 GCA_902794055.1 uncultured Eubacteriales bacterium
AAAGCTCGTTGAGGAGGCGTTCTTGCAGAAATGCGTCGATAACTACGGAGCGGACGTGTTCACCGCGCCCTTCGATCAAGGCACGGCGGACAAGATAAACGCATGGGTGGGCGAGAAAACGCACGGCTTGGTGGATAGGCTCATAGAAAAGATCGCCGATAACACCTCGCTTTTCGTTATAAACGCGCTGTTTTTCGAGGCCGAATGGCAGAATAAGTATAAAACAAACGAGATCGGAAGCGGAAGCTTCAAGGCCATAAACGGCAAAAAGCACAGCGTAACCATGATGAACTCGGTCGAGAGCCGCTATCTTGAGGACGAAAACGCCGTCGGCTTCATCAAGCCATACTCGGACGAGCGCTTTGCATTCGCGGCGCTGCTCCCTAAGGAAGGCGTGAACGTTTTCGACTATATCGAAAGCTTGAGCGGCGAAAGGCTGAGCGGCATTCTGAACGGAGCGGAGTATACCCAAGTTATCGCAGCCATGCCGAAGTTTTCTTTTGAAAACAATATAAAGCTGAAGGATGCGCTCAAGGCCATGGGCATGGAGCTTGCCTTCGATCGCATCAATGCCGATTTTTCAAACCTCATCGGTGCAGGCTCTGTTGACGGCAACACCTATATCGGCGAGGTGCATCACGGCGCGAAGATCGAGGTCACGGAGCAGGGGACGAGGGCGGGGGCCGCCACCGCCGTGGAGTTCCTCACCGACGGCGCCGCTTTCCCGCAGCGTGTCATAACCCTCGACCGTCCGTTCGTATTCATGATAATCGATACCGAAACCAATATCCCGCTGTTTATCGGCGCACTGACGGACGTTGGCTGATTTAGTGAATAGTGAAGAATGAAGGGTGAATAATGAATAGTTGTGGTTGAAATTCCGTTGGAATTTCTTAAGATCATAGCCGCAAGTCGACCGACTTGGTGCTGAGAGCCACACCCAACGAGAAAAGAAAGGCAGGTTTATTATGAAAGCAAAAACCGAAAAAGCGAGCATAGCCCGCAAAAAGCGGATGATCGCGCTTATGCTTCTGTCGATCATGATCGCCGCGCTCGGCTGCAAAGGGCGTGTGAAGAACCCGAGTGCAAGCTTTAGAAGGCTCAGCGCCGTTCCAAGGGCAAAGGAAGAAATCGAGCTCAAGCAGCCCGATGAGACCTTTACGAGAACTCATGCGGCATTCATGCTCGATATCTTCAAAAACAGCCTTAAAAAAGGCGAAAACTCGCTCGTTTCGCCTGTATCGGTGCTGACCGCGCTCGCCATGACCGCAAACGGCGCAAGGGGCGAAACGCTCTCCGAAATGCGAAAAACTCTCGCGCGCGGATTGGAGGGCGAGGAGCTGAACGCTTATCTGGCGGCGTATCTTGAACAGCTCGCGGGCGATGATTCGGCGAAGATCGAGATCGCAAATTCGATCTGGTTTAGGGAAAACGCGGATGCGCGCAAGGCAAACCCCTATGCGCCGCAGGCCTTCACTCCCAACAAGGAATTCCTGCAGACGAACGCCGATATCTTCGGCGCGGATATCTTCGCCGCTCCGTTCGATAAAGCCACGGTCAACGAGATAAACAACTGGGTGAACGAAAAAACGAACGGCATGATCGACGGCATCATCGATGAGCTCGACCCGCTCGCGGTTATGCAGATCATAAACGCGCTGACCTTCGATGCGGAGTGGAGGACGAAATACACCAAGGAGGATCAGATCAGCAAGGGCGAATTCACCGCGCTCGGAGGGCAGAAGCGAAATGTCAAATTCATGTTCTCCGAGGAAAAATCATACATCCGATTCTCGGATGCGGAGGGCTTCATCAAGCCCTACACGGGCGGAAGATTCGCGTTTATGGCGCTGCTTCCGAACGAGGGAGTGGATATCTATGACTTCATCGACGGCTTGAACGGCGAAAATCTGCTGCATATCATCGATAACGCGCGGGAGCGCACGGTCTATGCGAAGATGCCGAAGTTCGGCTTCGAGTATGAAGTCTCCCTCGTTGATGCGCTCAAGGCGATGGGCATGGAGACCGCTTTTGACGCAAAGCTTGCCGACTTCTCCGGTCTCGGCGAGAGCGTTTACGGAAATATCGCCATATCCGAGGTGCTGCATAAAACCTATATCGAGGTCGGCGAGCAGGGCACCAGGGCGGGCGCAGTAACGAGCGTTATGCCCGCGCCCGCAAGCGCTGAGATAGTCGAAGCGCCCGTGCGCATAACCCTTGACCGCCCGTTCATGTTCGCGATAATCGACACGCAGACTCGTTTGCCGCTGTTTATCGGCGCGCTGACCGATCCGTCATAAAGGACAAATTCAATACAGAGAACCGCGCTTTGGGAACTCTCCCGAGGCGCGGTTTAAGTTATAGCATCGTTTAATCCGAAAAAGCCGCTGCAGCATTCGATATAAAACATTATATATGCGCATTTTAGTCAAAATTCGCTTGAAAAACGGCATAAATTGGTGTAGTATATTTGGAAGTGGGGCAGAAGCTGCCCCCAAAACACCGTTTAAAACGCATCAAAGGAGTTTAAACATGATCCAGCTTCATTCCAAGGGCGTCTACCTCGTAGATGGCAAGCCCACCTTCGATGCCGTTGCCGGGATCACCCCCGAGCAGGGCCGCGAAAACACCATCGCCTATCAGATCATGCGCGCACACGACGTTTCGGACGATCCGAAGAAGATGCGCATCCGCTTCGACTGCCTGATGAGCCACGACATCACCTACGTTGGCATCATCCAGACCGCGAGAGCCTCCGGTCTCAAGCAGTTCCCGATCCCCTATGCGATGACCAACTGCCACAACAGCCTCTGCGCCGTCGGCGGCACCATCAACGAGGACGACCACGTGTTCGGTCTCTCCGCCGCTAAGAAATACGGCGGAATCTACGTTCCCGTTAACCAGAGCGTTATCCACAGCTATGCCCGCGAAGCCATGACCATGTGCGGCAATATGATCCTCGGATCGGACAGCCACACCCGCTACGGCGCGCTCGGCACCATGGGTGTCGGCGAAGGCGGCCCCGAGCTTGTTAAGCAGCTCCTCAAGAATACCTACGACGTAAACGCGCCCGAAGTCGTGCTCGTTTACCTCACCGGCAAGCCCCGTCACGGCGTCGGCCCGCACGACGTTGCCATCGCGCTTGTTAAGGCCACCTTCGAGAGCGGCTTTGTTAAGAACAAGGTCCTCGAGTTCGTTGGCCCCGGCGTTGCCGAGCTTCCCGCGGACTTCCGCAACGGCATCGACGTTATGACCACCGAGACCACCTGCCTCAGCTCCATCTGGGAGACCGACGAGGAGATCGAAAACTACTACAAGACCTACGGCCGTCCCGAGGGCTTCAAGAAGCTCGCTCCCAAGGGCGTTGCATACTACGACAGCATGATCACCATCGAGCTCGACAAGGTCGAGAGCATGATCGCGCTTCCGTTCCATCCCTCCAACGCGTACACCATCAAGGAGTTCGTTGCCAATGCCGAAGAGATCCTCAAGGGCGTTCAGGCCGAGGCCGAGGCAAAGTTCAAGAAGGTCAGCGTAAACCTGCTCGATAAGATCGTCGACGGCAAGGTCATCGCGGATCAGGGCGTTATCGCGGGCTGCTCCGGCGGTCTGTTCGACAACATTGTTGAGGCTGCCGCCATCATGGACGGCCACGACGTCGGCGACGGCTATTTCGGCCTCTCCGTCTACCCCACCAGCGTTCCCACCAGCCTTGAGCTGACCCGCATCGGCGCAACTGAAAAGCTTCTCGAGAGCGGCGCCATCATCAAGCAGAGCTTCTGCGGTCCGTGCTTCGGCGCAGGCGACGTTCCCGCGAACAACGGCCTCTCCCTCCGCCACACCACCCGCAACTTCCCGAACCGCGAGGGCAGCAAGCCCGGCGAAGGCCAGATCAGCTTCGTATGCCTTATGGACTCCCGCTCCATCGCGGCCACAGCTCGCAACCACGGCGTTATCACCGCGGCGACCGATATCGATTACGACGATACCCATGTTGAGTATCATTTCGATAAGAGCGTTTACGACAGGCGCGTCTACAACGGCTTCGGCAAGCCCGATCCCACCGTTGAGCTCAAGCTCGGTCCCAACATCACCGATTGGCCGGAGATGTTCCCCCTCACCGAGAACGCCCTGT
>CADBGC010000164.1 GCA_902794055.1 uncultured Eubacteriales bacterium
TTTGAACCCGCACGAGCGTATTCGGCGGAAGTTCGGTATCGATAACGGTTTTAACGTAGGTATCGGTGCAGCCGAAGGAGAGTCCGTTTTCGGTCTCTTCAACGAGCACGGTCTCGGCTTTTCCAACGTATCTTGAGATATACTCGCGCTCAAGCTCCCTTGAAACGGCGATAAGCTCCCCCGCCCTTCGGCTCTTTTCGGCATTTGAAAGCTGATCCCGCATAGCAGCCGCCTTGGTGCCGCTTCGCCTTGAGTACGGGAAGATATGCGCCCTTGAAAGCGGAACTTTTCGCATGAATTCGATGGTTTCCATGTGTTCCTCTTCGGTCTCTCCCGGGAATCCTGCGATTATATCTGTGGTTATCGCGGTATCCTCGCCGAAAGCCTTGCGAAGCGAAACGCAGATATGAAGATACTGTTCCGTGGTATAGCCGCGGTTCATCCTTTCAAGCACGGTATCCGACCCGCTTTGAAGCGAAAGATGAAACTGACGGCAGATGCGCTTTTCCTTTGCAAGTGCCGATATTATCTCATCCGTCATCAAATGCGGCTCGAGCGAGCCGAAGCGGATACGCCCGATGCTTTCAAGCCCGGAAAAGCAGTTCACGGCATCCACGATATTCGTGCCGTCCTTGAAGTCCACGCCGTAGCTCATAAGATGAATGCCCGTGAGCACTACCTCAACAAAGCCCTCGGCGTTCAGCTTTTCTGCCTCCGAGCGAACAGAGGCAAGACTTCTTGAACGCAGTCTGCCGCGCGCATAGGGTATGGCGCAGTAGGTGCAGAATTTATTGCAGCCGTCCTGAATTTTCAGATAAGCGCGTGTTCTGCCCTCCCTTGCGGCGGAGAGCTCTTCAAACTCTGTTTCGCGCATTATATCGCGCGTGTGGATCTTATTGCTTATCGATTCGGAATTTTCTTCGAGCGTGTCGGCATTATCTTCGGCGGGAGTCTTAAAAAGCCCCTCTACTATCTCAACTATTTTCGAGCGGTCGGCGCTTCCGAGCACCGCGTCCACGCCCTCGATATTCGCCGCCTGCTCGGGGCTGCGCTGGCTCCAGCAGCCCGCCGCGATGATCCTTGCTTCGGGATTCAGCCTGTGTGCCTTGGAGAGCATCTGGCGGGATTTTCGATCGGCGATATTTGTTACCGTGCAGGTGTTGACGATGCAAACGTCCGCTTCGGAAGGGTCGCTCGTTATGCAATGCCCCGCGCCGATAAGCAGCTCCGCCATAGCATCGCTCTCATACTGATTCACGCGGCAGCCGAGGGTTATCAAAGCAATTTTCATATTCAGCCCTCCAGCTCGTACATAAGCATGGCAAGCAGCGCCATGCCAGCCGTTTCGGTGCGAAGGATGCGTGAGCCGAGCGAAACGGAAAAAGCATTTTTATTAGAAGAAAGCACGAGCTCTACCTCCGAAGGCTCGAGCCCACCCTCTGGGCCGACTATCACTGCAATATCCGCATTTTCCGGAAGCGCGCTTTTTTGAGATCGCAGAACGCTCTTCAGGCTGTTTTCGTTTTCATCCTCGTATGCGAGCAAAACAAGATCGAACCCGTCAAGGCCGCATTCTTTCAGGGATGCTGCCGTGAATACCTCGGGCGCATACGCTCTGCCGCTCTGCTTCGCCGCCTCATGGGAAACGCGGTTGTATCTTTCAAGCTTATTTGAGCTTCTTTCACCCTTTACCACGCTGCGCTTCATCTGAACGGGGCAAACGGCGAAAACGCCGAGCTCCACGCATTTTTGGATTATGAACTCAAGTTTGTCGGATTTCGGGAGACCTTGAATGAGCGTTACCCTGTTTCTCGGCTCGGCGGCGCAAACGGAAACGCCCGTCACCGTCAGCGCAACTTCATCTTTTGAAACGCTTTGTATGCGAGCGTTCATTTCATTGCCCGAGCCGTTTATAAGAATGAGCTCATCGCCCGCACTCATACGCAAAACGGAAGCGATATGCCTTGCTTCATCGCCGCAAAGAATAACGCTTTCGCCCTCAATTACTGTTTTATCGATAAAAAATCTTCGCATCAATCGAAATACGTTTATGGTTTCGGCTGAAAAAGCCGAACGGTTCAATCATCAAGCTTTCTCGCAAGCACGGCGCGCCAATCATCGCCGTTGGCGATCTCGAGTATCTCAAGCCCGCAGTCCTCAAGCTCGGCAACGACCTCGTCGAGCCTGTCCTCAATGATGCCGGAGGCGATGAGAAGCCCTCCCTTTTTCATCATCGACGGGAGCAGATACGCGAACGCGATTATAACGTTTGCAACGATGTTTGCAAGCACGATATCGTATTCGCCGTTAGAAACGCTCCTTCGAAAATCGGGATCGGTGAGAATATCGCCGTTCATAACGAAGAAGCTGTCCTTATCAACGCCGTTCAGCTCCGCGTTTTCAACAGCCACGCGCGAGGCGACGGGGTCGATATCGATGCCGTGAACTTCCCTTGCGCCAAGCAGGCAGGAGGCTATGGAGAGGATGCCGCTGCCGCAACCAAGGTCGGCCACGAGATCGCCCTCTTTTATGCTTTTTTCGAGCAGCTCAAGGCACATGCGGGTTGTGTGGTGAGTTCCGGTTCCAAACGCCATGCCGGGGTCGATCTTCAAAACGGCGCGGGTGTTGCCCTCCGGTATCTCCTCCCAGGAAGGGCAAACGAGCAGGCGCTCGCCCACGTTTATGGGCTTGAAAAACGCCTTCCAATTATTCGCCCAATCCTCCTCATCCACGGTGCGAACGCTAATCTCAAGCGAGCCGAGATCGAGCCCGAGCTCCTCGCGCATCGCCGACAGTTCCGCTATCGACGCCCTTATCATGCGCTCGGTGTCGCCGTTTTCGGGAAGCTCGGAGAAATACGCCTGAACGGCGGGCTGGGCATCGAGCACGGCCTCCTCGGCGTAATCCCAGTATTTTTCGGCGGAATGCAGCAGCGCATCCACTTCGTCATGCCCCTGCACGATGTTGACCTGCTGGATCCCGAGCATGTCGAGCCGCGCAAGAACTATCTCTATTCCCTCCTCGGAGGTGGTTATGGTAAGCTCTTTCCACTTCATTTAATTTATCCATCCATATAATTGTTTTTTGCTTTTATGCCGAACGCTTAACGTACATGAAAACGATGAAGAGCAGCAGCACTGCAAAGCAGGCTATCGCCGTCATCGTGCGCGCGGCCTTAAAGGAGCATTTTTCAGCGATAAGCGAAGCAAGGATCGGCAGCGCGAAAACGGAATAGGATGCCAGATCGAGCGTAAGTATTGCAGGCAGAATGCTGAAGGCAAGGGCGAATGCCGTATGGCTCGTGCGCGCATGCCTTGCGCCGAAAAAGATAAGCATTGCAAGCAGCAGCATAGCTATCAGGGATATAACTATCAGCAGATGCGGGAGCGCGCCGCCATTCCATTCGGAAAGAAGCCCTCCGATAGGGTTAAGGTGGAATGCTCCGTTTCCTTCAAGCAAGGACAATCCGCTCATCCCCAAAAGCTTCAGTATCAGCGCGGCGAGTACGGGAAGGACTGCAAGGATTATTCCGATAACCGCAGGCACCGTCTTTATTCTCTCAGGCTCTGAAGCATTATCCCCTCCGCGATCCATGCCCGAATGAATGCGCCACTCTATCGCTATCGGCACAACGAGCAGAACCGCGAAAACGTTGAACAACGAGGCCGCGAGAGCCGCAATACCCGCAGCGAGGATGCACCTTTTTCTTGCAAAAAGCAGCGAAAGCAGCGAAAGCGCGAAGAAGAACGCCGTTCCTCCGAAGGGCTGCAAAAGCAGAAGCGCCGTGGGCATAATATGGAGCAAAAGCACGGAGAGCTTTGCCCTGCGCTTGCTGCGATCGCAAATAACAAGTTCATACAGGAAAACGGAAGCCGCGGCAAAGGCGAGCGAGTTTGCGGCAAGAAGCGGGATATAGACCGCCGTATCGTATGCAAGGCGCTCAATATGCTGAGGAAGCACGAAGGAAAGAAGGCCAAGCGATGATGCGATGCTTCGCGTGTTCTCCCCGAAAACAAGGCCTCTGGGCTGCGCAAAGAGCTTTATATGACCCTCGGGCAGCAGGAAATCAAAGCCGTTTATTAGGCTGTTTACTGTGTAGA
>CADBGC010000165.1 GCA_902794055.1 uncultured Eubacteriales bacterium
GAATGCACCTGGAAATTCTAATTTCCCGGCCGCCCAGGCGAATGTGGAAAGTCGGGTTAAGGGCGCTTTCCAGACTCCAGAAGGACACGCTTATCCCTGATTTTTCATAGCCGCTGAAAAGCGCGGTTTTCTGCGCTGGAACGTCGGCTTATCACCCCGTCCAGCCGAGCCCTCCGGGCTGAAACACGAAAATTCGCGTCCGAACGGGCGGCTCCGAAAGCTTTTAAAACAAAAACATTCGGGGGATAAACGAATATGAAGGTTCGCAATTTACTCGGCGAAAGATTTAAGGAACGCGCATACGATATCGAAAGCCAGAATCTTATGACCCGCGGCGGCTATATGAAGCAGGTCGGCAACGGCATCTACTCGCTGTTCACGCCCGCAAAGCGCATTCAGAACAAGATCGAGCAGATACTGCGCGAGGAGATGGATCTTATCGACGGCCAGGAGGTGCTCTTTCCGGTCGTTATGCCCGCAACGCTCTGGCAGTCTTCGGGCAGGTTTGAGTCCATCGGCAGGGAGCTTCTTCGTTTTAAGGACAGGAGCGGAGCAGACATGGTGCTCGGCATGACTCATGAGGAGGCGGCGGTTCAGCTTGCAAACAACGTGGCTGGCACCTACCAAAAGTATCCCTTCATGATCTATCAGATCCAGACCAAATTCCGCGACGAGCCCCGCGCAAGGGGCGGCCTTATCCGCGTTCGCGAGTTCACCATGAAGGATGCGTATTCCTTCCACACCTCCCAGGAGGATCTGGAGGCCTACTATGAGCGCGCCTACCGCGCTTACGAGCGCATCTACGCCCGCTGCGGTCTGCCCGAGGTAATCGCCGTAAAGTCAGACAGCGGCATGATGGGCGGCAAGGTCAGCCATGAGTTCATGCTTCTTACTTCGATCGGCGAGGATTCGATCGTGTTCTGCCCCGAGTGCGGCTTCAGAGCCAATATGGAGGCTTGTGAGGCCATCATCGAGAATGAAACCGAATCGCAGCTTCTCCCTCTCACCGAGGTGTTTACCGGCGAAGCCAAGACCATCGATGAAGTTGGCGAGATGCTCAAAATGCCCGCAAACAAGTCCTGCAAGGCTGTCGTCTACCAGAAGAATGAGGACGATTCCTTCGTGCTCGTGTTCATTCGCGGTGATCTTGAGATAAACGAAACGAAGCTCACCAATTACCTCAAGGCCGAGATCCATCCCGCTGTTGAAATCGAAAACGCGAATCTCGCTGCCGGAAATATCGGACCAGTAGGGCTCGATGCGAAGGCAACCGTGCTCTTCGATCGTTCGCTCGTTGGTGCCACAAACCTCGTTTGCGGCGCAAACAAGGCCGAGTACCATATCACCGGCTTCAACCCCGCTCGCGATCTTCCGGAAAATACCGAGTTCATCGACTTTGCCAAGGCGGTCGAGGGCGGTGTGTGTCCAAACTGTAAGAAACATTCGCTCAATATCAAGCGCGGTATCGAGGTCGGAAATATTTTCCAGCTCGGCAAGCGCTACACCGAGGCGATGGGCATGACCTACGATAACGAGAACGGCGAAAGGGTAAGCCCGATAATGGGCTGCTACGGCATCGGCGTTGGCAGGCTGATCGCTTCAGTTTGTGAGGAGCATCACGATGACTACGGTCCCGTATGGCCGATCACCATCGCACCCTGGCAGGTTCAGATCTGCGCTCTGCGTATCGACGACGAGTCCGTGAAGGCCGCCGCAGAAAAGCTCTATTCCGAGCTCAAAAACGCGGACATTGAGGTCGTATACGACGACCGTCCCGTTTCCGCAGGAGTTATGTTCTCCGATGCCGATCTTCTCGGCGCACCGCTTCGCGTTGTTATCAGCCCCAAGACCCTCGGCCGCAATTGCTTCGAGTTCTCCGCAAGGGATAAGTCCTTCCGCGAGGATATCGAGGCCGAGAACGCCGCAAAAGCCATCTGCGATAAGGTTCGCGAGCTGATCGCAGAGGTGAACTCGAAGGTTCCCGAAACCATTTGAAAGTATTAGCTTTTTTAGACCCGAGGAACCCAGCTCCTCGGGTTTTTGCTTTCGAAACCGGATTCTTATATAAATATAATATCGTTCGTAAGGCGCTTTGAGCAAAAACGGGGATTGACAAATTTCGATTTTGCGTTATAATAGTATCGTTGTCAATATGGACGGGTTCCCGAGCGGCCAAAGGGAGCGGACTGTAAATCCGTTGTCACAGACTACGATGGTTCGAATCCATCCCCGTCCACCAAATCTAAGAGGGTAGGCAAAGCCTACCCTCTTAATTTTGGTAAATGGAAAGAATGGATTCGAAGCCGCGAAAAGAAATTGCGCCGGTGACGCGATTTCCGCGGCCGGCTTTTTCGGCGCAGGGAGGGTGTGAAGCGGAGTGAGCGAACAACCGAACCGATGCGCGAAAAAGGAATCCATCCCCGTCCACCAATACAAGAGGGTAGGCAGAGCCTGCCCTCTTGTATTGGTTTAAATAATGGATACATCCTTCATAATGCGAACGATGCCTGTGTCGAAAAAACACTTGACAAGAGGAGGCGAATGAATTATAATTAACCAAAAGGTTAAATGTTATTCCGTATAGTTCGAATGGAGGTGGTGTTATGGGACTGCAATCAACTCTGCGGGCGATAAGCGATCCGACCCGCAGAACGATACTCAATCTTTTAAAAAAGCGCAGCCTGCCGGCAGGGGAGATCGCCGCGCATTTCGACATGAGCTTGCCCGCTGTATCGAAGCATCTTTCGATATTGAAGGATGCGGAGCTGATACGCGATCGTCGTGAAGGTAAATTTATTTATTATGAACTGAACGCCACCGTTTTGGAGGAGGCGCTCATCTGGATCAAGGATCTGAAGGGAGAATAGAATGAATACCAAATACAGTAAGCTATATATCATTCTCGGAGTAGTGGCTCTGATAGGCATTGTAGTTCCGGTTGTGCTTCTGAGCTTTTTGCCCGACATCGTGCCGCTCCACTATGATTTTAATGGCAATATAGACCGCTATGGAAGCAAGTATGAGCTGCTGATCTTTCCGGCGATCGCCCTTATTATGGTGCTCTCGTTTGCCTTTGTTGCCTATAAAGAGAGCAAAAAGGGTGAAAGCTCGAATGAAAAGCCGATCCTTTACACAGCTATCGGCTCCTGCATTCCCTTTAGTGCGCTTGGGATATATATTACGGCTAAATCGATAAACAACCCGGAGCCTGTTAGTGCCGAGAGTATAATGACTTTCATGGGCATAGCAATGGGCGTTATGCTTATAATCCTCGGTAACGCAATGCCCAAGGCGCGCATGAACTCCTACTTCGGTCTACGCACGACTTGGAGCATGAAAAACGAGCGCGTTTGGCAGAAGAGCCAACGCTTGGGAGGCATCTCGCTTGTGATAGGCGGCGTTGTTATGATAATCCTTATGGCTTTCATCAAAGGGGCTTGGTCGATGCTCGTTCTGACAGCTGTGATGACCGGCGTTATAACAGTAAGCTTGATAGGCTCGCGCCGCTATTATCTGGAGGATAAGCGGAATGAAGTCGAATAGACTATAGAAGCCGCATCGAGCCGCTTTATCGCGAATAACAAATATATCTTGTAGATACTTTTTCTTGGACACCATCCAAACTATCGTAGCGTTTAATTCTGATGATAGCAGGGGCTTCAGGCTCTTTTCTTCGGTAGGTCCAAATTGAAGCAGTTAGGGCTACATCTTCCTCTTTCTCGGCGAGCAGACGATGTATGTGCTCATCGAAACAATAGATGATTAAGGGAACACCCTGTCCAGCAAGACTATTCCGAATGTCCCCTTCAAGCACAACTGTAGAACCTAACTCGCCGACGCTATGTACACCAATAACAGCATAGACTGTTCCGTTCAATTGAGCACCAGCTAGGCGGAAGATTACAACGGCAACTTCTAGCCATAATACGTTTTATACCATTCCGCGAAATGACGTAAACCTTCGCGGAGGGTTATTTTCGGTGTAAAACCAAAATCTCTCTCTAGCGCTGTCGCATCGGCATAAGTGGTCGGCACATCGCCAGGCTGCAT
>CADBGC010000166.1 GCA_902794055.1 uncultured Eubacteriales bacterium
TGTGAACGTTAAGAACAGCTCCGGCAAGACCGTTAAGAGCCAGATAATCAATACCCGCTACTTCGGCAGCAGCTGGATGGGTGAGGACGGCAGCAACGGCAACATCGGCGACGATCTGCGGCAGGTACCGATAGTGCATATTGATTCCTATGGCAAGACCGGCGCGGAGAACCCGCTTCCCTACGACACCTACACCGTGACCGTGCAGTTCGTTTGGATGAAGGGTCAGGCAGCGATCCCCAAGAAGGGCACGCCCGATATCCCCGGCATCCCCGAGGCCGATTATGAGCTTATCGGCTTTGAAGGCGAGGACACGAAGGCCGGCTATACCTACCCGGATTACGATATCTATGTTGATGCTATCCGCATCTACAACCCCGCGGATGTTGAGAATCCCGTTGTCAACGCGGCATACACCGAGTCGGGCGCGCTCAACGCAGCGTATAAGGCAATCAGGGACATCATGATCGACAGCGGCGACCTTAGCGGAAACGGAAGCTTTGAAGGCGGTATTGCGATCGACCTTACGCCCCATCAGGTGCCTGTCAACGTTCCGGCAGCTCCCGAAACCCCGCTGCTCGATCCCAACGGCAACCCCGTTCTTGACAATGACGGCAATCTCGTTTATACTGAGTTCGTTCAGAAGATGAAGGACGGCAAGCCCGTTTACAAGGACGGCGAGCCCGTGTATGAGGTCGAGTATGAATATGTTATGCCTCAGGGCAATTTCGAGAGTCTTGCCGCCGCCTACGAGCAGTACGGCCCCAACAACGAGATGTATCTCACCGAAGGTCAGGGCTTTGCATTCAAGCTTGAAGGCATACCGAGCCTTATGCACATTTCGGCGAAGGTTCCCTTCGGCGGCTCGATGGATATGAACGTGTATGCGATAGTCGACGGCGTGGAGCTTGAGCCTGTTGAGTTCACCATAACTTCCGCAACCGAGATGTACTACGATTGCGGAACGGTTCTTGAAGGCATCAGCGGCAACGAGGTCTATATCGTTATCACTGCAAGCGGCAGCGGCATACTCTCGCTCTGCGAGATGAAAACCGTTGCGGCGGAAGGCTCTACCAGCCCGAACATTGTTGCGGATCATAGAGCGATCGAGCTTGCGGCGGCCATCATCGGCGGCACCAAGGGCGATGTCAACAGCGACGGCAGCATCGACATGATGGATGCGCTGATCACGATGCGCGCAGCGCTTGGCGGTGAGCTTAACGCATACGGCCTCTACTGCGCCGATATGAACAACGACGGCATAGCGGATATGCAGGATGCACTTGCCATAATGCGCAAAGCGTTTGCATAACAGCAATTAATACAGTTACACGGAGAAACATGATGAAGAAGAAATACGCGAAACCTAACCTCAACAAGGAATCCATGGAGCTTCAATCCGCTGTCATAAGAACCTGCTCAAGTGTAGACGATAGCTGGAGGCCGATCAATCTGGGCGAAGATCCTGATACCGGAGAATCCCTGATCATTTTCGTTACCGAGCTTGTCGACTGCACCATCAGTGAATCTGATTATATGGCGGAGTACGGCGGCACCGGCGATGGCAGCTGCCTCTACGCAGCCACCGACGACGGGAAGCACTTTTCCTGAGCTTCATTACAAACGCTTCACGACCCCCGAACGATCGGGGGTCGTTCTTGTTTGAAAGAACGGCGAAACGCGGAAAATGAAAGGCTTATATCGGGCGCATCGAGCGTACACTTCTTCTCATCGTACCGATCGCCATTGGCGCAGCAAAAACGGGGAATGCGAACAGATGATGCATTCCCCGTTTTATTTGACGGATATTAAGTTTACTGATGGATGGAAGCTAAAACCTTACTCGGCCTTCTCCTCTTCGGGAAGAATGATGGGGGAGTCCGCTGCGTTCTTGCGAACGCTCTCGATGCCGTTCTTGCAGCTGTCCTTTTTAACGTAGCCCTCGCTCGCTGCGATGATCTGACCGTTCGTCGCCTTCAGACGGAAACGGAATTCGCCCGCCTTGTCCTTGTAGATCTCGAATTTGGGATGCTTCTGCTCCTCATAGCCCTCAACGGTCTGATCCTCGAGATTGGCGACAGGCGCATTGGTGATAACGCTTTCGCAGCCGGTTTTGCAGCTCTCAATGCTTGAATAAACCTCGCCGCCGGTCGCGATGGTCTCGCCGTTTGCCGCCTTGAGGTGGAAGGTGAAGCCGGTGTTGGTAACGTTGATAACAAATTTACCCATAGTGCACATCCTTTCGTGGAATAATATAATATGCATTTGTATTTTAAATCATTTATCGGAATGTGTCAATACTTTTATTCGTTTTTATATTCCGAAAAGCTCCGAATTAGATTGACAAACGCTCGACGATGCGGTAAGATATAAATGTCAAACTATGCGGATAATTCTATTCGGAGGGCGGCATCATGCGATTGAAGAAAGGTGTTTTACAAAGAAAAACAGGCGACACGATCGCTCTGGTCGTAAACGGGGGGGCAAGCAGCTTCTCAGGCGTTTTGCACAGCAACCCAACTGCCGCCTTCATTATCAAATGTCTCAAGCATAATACCAACGAGAAAAGGATACTTGCCAAAATGAAAAGAAGGTTCGATGGCGATCCCGATGAAATGCTTGAGGATATCCGCATGATTTTGGACGAGCTGAGAAAAGCCGGCGTTATCGAGGAATAACACATAATCAGATCACAAATGGAAAACAATTCTGCAAACAATCCGTTCGGCGAACGCGCCGACAGCAATACCCTTGAAGAAATCCTTGCGGAAAAGGGCGTTTTTATGTGGACAACGTGCGGAAAGAGCATGAGGCCCCTTCTTAAAACCAATAGGGACATCGTTGAGATCCGCCGTCCCGACACCGTTTATGACGACGGCATCCTCAAGGAAAACGACGTTGCGCTCTATTCGATACCGCATCCGAGATTCAAGGGGCAGTATGTGCTGCATCGTGTCAGAAAGGTGTGCGACGGCTACTATATCATCTGCGGCGACAACAACGTGATGATGGAGAGAGTGCCGTTTAATTGGGTGATAGGCGTAATGACAGGGCTGACCCGAAAGGGCAGGGAAGTGAACCTGAACGGCGCCGTATACCGCTTTTACGTGCGCCACTGGGGAAGCAGATACAGGCGTAGGATCGCCGCCAAGCGCATCAGCCGCAGCTTGAAGCAGCCGTTGAGGCGACCGTACAGAGCCATAAAAAGAGTGCTCAAGCGTAAATGATCGATATTGTGCGGAGCCATCCCGCGGGTGCGCATGCGAATATACTTTCGTTTGGCGTTCCTCAAGCGTTGAAGGCGCGGGTCGGGTCTGCTATAATTCATATTAGCAATTTAGCTCATGGGGGTTTAAAACATGAACAGACATGAAGGCGACGGTCGTATCACGATCTTTGCTGGTTCCGCGAGCAGACCTTTTGCGGAAAAAATGTGCAGGTATCTTGGCGTGGAACTCGGAAAGTCCACAACGCATTTCTTTTCCGAGGGCAGCACCTACGTCAGAGCCGACGAGTCCATCAGAAATAAGGACGTATACATCGTTCAGTCCATCGGCAAGGATCCAAACAACGCCTTTACCGAGCTCATCTTCTGGATCGATGCTTTCAAGCGCGCAAGCGCCAACTCCATCACCGCCGTCATCCCGTATTTCGGCTATGCCAAGGCCGATAAGAAGGACGAGCCCCGCGTTTCGATCAGGGCGAGGGTGTGTGCGGACTGCATCGAGCTCTGCGGTGCCGATCGTGTTATCTGCATGGATCTTCACGCGCCCCAGGTGCAGGGCTTCTTCTCCAAGCCCGTGGATCATCTCTATGCCAGTCCCCTTTTGAGCGAGTACGCAAGGCGCATCGGCATAGTCGATCAGGATCTCGTCGTTGTGGCTCCGGATGCAGGCTCCGCAAAGCGCGCAAGGGCATACGCTAATATGCTCGGCAGCAACGTTGCTATAGGCGATAAGGTTCGCGTGGGACACGATGAAAACCCCAACGCCAT
>CADBGC010000167.1 GCA_902794055.1 uncultured Eubacteriales bacterium
ACGCGTCTTTTATAACGCCGTGCTGCAAAAACACTCTGTTGTTTTTGCGCAGTTTCAGGACGACTTCGAAGAAATAACACACGGCGGCGTTCGGCTTTCCGTCTTTCTGCGAACTTATATTCTTGTCCGCGACTACGTACCAGAACCAATGCGCTATCCCGCCGAAATTTATAACTTTTCCGATCGATTTGACTTTCTCTCTGTCGGGGGATCTTTTATCTATCGCGTAGGCGACTTTTATTTTCGGCTCGTTCTCTCTTATCCATTTGAAAAACCGATAACCGTTATCCCGCGCCTCGTTTCTGTCCTCGCAGATAAGATACTTTTCCGCAAGCACGCCTCGGATCACGCCGAAAGGCGCGGGATCGAATTCGCCGACCACCGTTCCCGAACCATCCAGCCATATGCAGCGGCCGTAATCCATTTTGCCCGTTTCCGCGTTATACTCCGCTTCAAGAAGCAGGTATTTTCCGTCTATACGAAGCACGCCGCCGTGCTTTCCCAGGCCGAGACCGTTTTGCTTTATCGGTATCGGGTTTTCATAGTATGCATCCATTATCTCAATAAGCTCGCCGTCTTCCAAATGCAGCACGAAATCGGCTACACGGTCATAGTTTTCGATCGAATCCATCAGTTTGAATGAAAAGCCGCCGATCATCCCGTATTCGCTGTAAATTCCAACGGGGGATCGATCATGATAGTATCCTCCATCAGCTATGATCTTAACAAGCTCGCCCATGGTATCGTAAACATAGAACAGATCGCCCTCGCCCTTCAGCACGAAGTATTTATACGGCTCGGGCAGGATCGGCCCGCCGATAAGGTTGCCGAGCTGTGGTGGCAGGAACGGATTGGGCGTTGGGGTGGGAATCGGGGTTTCCGTTGGTGCGGTCGTTGGCTCCGGCGTAACCGTTGGCGCGGGCGTATCCGTGGGCGCGGCGGTCACCGGCTCCGTAGGCGCAGCGGTATGCGCCGCTTCGCTCGGATCGGGCGTTTTGGGAACATCAACAGGCGCGCCGCATGAACCGAGCATGAGCAGGATAAGGATTATTGCTATCGGCTTATAGATACTCTTCATTTTCGCCCCTCGCTTTTGTTTACTACGCTGTTATTTTAGTATACAAAAGCCCGAATTGCAAGCAAAACGGACTTTTGTCACAAAAAGTTAATATTCATTTTTCGGCTTATTTTTTGATAAGCCCCACCACAACATCGTCCATAAGCGCCATCACTATCGGCTCGCCCTTTCCTGCGCGCTGATCAATCTTGATTTCCTCTGTATTGAACGGCGTTTCGGTTCCGCTCTTTTGAACGGCGGCAAGCTGCATAGGCACCGTAATATGCATAACGGCGGCGATGCGCGTTCCGTTCGAGCCGTTTTTCTTGAAGCCGAAGCATTGCAGACCCTTGCCGTGCCTGCCTTGGATATCGTGGTCGAAAACGAAGCTTCGCTTCATATAGCCGCGGTCGGTAACGGTCAGAAGCTCTCCCTCGTCGGTGATATGGCTTGCAAAGATGACCCGGTCGGCGGGATCGAGCTTGATGCCCTTTACGCCTGCGCTGGCTCTGCCCATAACCGGCACGGTGTCCGCGCTGAAGCGGATGCTCATTGCCTTTTCGGTAACAAGAATTATGCTGTCCTCCTCAAGCGGTTCGGGGATATACTCGACCGAAAGCACGGTGTCGCCGTCCTTAACGTTCACGGCGGCGATGCGCTTTGTGCGCGTTACGTATTCCCTCGCTTCGGTCGCTTTGACCATGCCCTGCGCTGTATAGAAAAACATAAGGCCGCGCGCGAAATCGTCGTCAAAAGCGCCGACTATTCGCTCATCCCCCTCCATCTCAACTATCGCGGAGAGGTTGGTTGGCTTCTTATCCGCCTTGGTTTCGGGAATATCGCCCACGTTCAAGGTGATAAGTGCGCCGTGGCTCGTGAACAGCCGCAGGCTCCTTTCGGTGGAGCTTGGGAACACCGCAAGCGGCTTTTCGGCGGCAAGCAGCTCCGGAGTAACGAGCTTGGGCAAAAGCCTTCTTATTCTGTTATCCGAGAGAAGCAGCACCGTTGCGGGCTCTGAAATCGCTTCCTTTGCCTCCTGCTCGACCTCCGCGCCGTCATCGCCGATAAGCTGGGTGCGGCGCTCGGACTTAAACTGCTCGCGTATGGCTGTCAGCTCGTCCACGATCAGCGCATGGAGCTTCTTTTTCGATGCAAGAATATCCTTTAGGCGCTTGATCTGCTTTTTGATGTCGTTGAACTCCCTTTCGATCTCGAGCTGCTCGAGGTTGGTGAGCCTTTGCAGGCGCAGATCGAGTATCGCCTCGGCCTGAAGTTGGGTTAGCTCGAAGCGTTCCATCAAGCCGACCTTCGCTTCCTTGGGCGATTTTGAAGCCCTGATAAGCGCGATCACTTCATCGATATTCAGAAGCGCGATCATCAAGCCCTCGAGGATATGGCTGCGGCGCTCCGCCTGCTCGAGTTCGTTTTGGCAGCGGCGCGTTACGACCTCGTCCTGATGCTTGATATAGTAGTCGATAAGCTCGGTGAGGCTCAAAAGCTTCGGCTTGCCCTCGGCTATCGCGACCATTATCACGCTGACGGTCTTTTGAAGATCGGAATATTTGAACAGCGCGTTCAGCACCTTCTGCGGATCGAAATCCTTTTTGACCTCGATAACCGCGCGAACGCCCGTTCTGTCGGACTCGTCCCTTATATCGCTGATGCCCGCAAAGGCGGATTTGGATTTCTGCTGAACGAGCGCGAGTATCTTTTCAAGCGCGGAGGCCTTGTTTACCTGATACGGAAACTCGGTTATAACGATATTCGTTTTGCCGTTTTTGAGCGGCTCGAAATGCGTTTTTGCGCGGTTTGTGAGCTTGCCGCGCCCCGTTTCGTAGGCAGAGCGAATTTCATCCGACTCAAGAAGATAGCCGCCCGTCGGAAAATCCGGGCAGGGCATTATCTCAAGCAGCTTATCAAGGCTTATCTCGGGATCGTTTATCCTTGCGATAACCGCGTCTATCGCCTCGGTGGGGTTATGCGGAGGTATGGAGGTCGTAAGACCGACCGCGATGCCGTTTGAGCCGTTTATAAGAAGGTTCGGAAGCCTGCCCGGGAGCAGGTCGGGCTCCTTCAAGGTATCGTCGAAATTCAGGCTGAATTTAACGGTGTCGCGCTCGATATCGCGAAGCATCTGCATCGCGGCGGGGGTCATCCTCGCTTCGGTATAGCGCATAGCGGCGGCGGAGTCGCCGTCCATGCTTCCGAAATTGCCGTGCCCGTCGACCATCGGAACGCGCATATTGAAATCCTGCGCCATGCGGACCATAGCGTCGTAAACCGAGCTGTCGCCATGCGGATGGTATTTGCCGAGGCAGTCGCCCACGATGCGCGCGGATTTTCTATGCGGCTTGTCGGGCGAAAGCCCGAGCTCCATCATCGTGTAGAGGATGCGCCTTTGAACGGGCTTTAAGCCGTCCTCAACGCGCGGAAGGGCGCGCTCCAAAATAACGTGCTCGGCGTAGGGCATCATGGATTGATGCATCACGTCGTCCATGCTCTTGATTATTATGGGGAGCTTCGGCTCGCGCGGCTCCGTGGTTTGATTTTTCTTTGCCATATTCGGTTTCCTTCTTCAATCACTCTTTATACTAAGCTTTTAAGTATTAACTATTTCCTTAATTCATCTATCATTGTCTGTATTCTCACCGTCGCAAGCTCCTTTTGCGGCAGGGAAACAAGCTCTTCGGTGCTCACCCATTTGAAGCCTACCGTCTCGCCGTCCTGAACGGTGATCGACCGCTTATCGCAATCGGTTTCGGCAAGGAACTCAACATAGATGGAATGCCCGCCGTGATGGATGATCCTGCCAAGCTCCGTAAATTCCGCATTCGCTATGCCCGTTTCCTCGAAAAGCTCCCTTTTTGCCGCTTCAAGCGC
>CADBGC010000168.1 GCA_902794055.1 uncultured Eubacteriales bacterium
GCGGTTTCAAAACCGAAGGTGTAGTCGGTGCAGCTGAGGTCGTTGTCTATGGTCTTAGGAACACCGATAACGTTGATGCCAAGCTTGCGAAGCTTGTTTGCAACACCGAGAGTATCGTCACCGCCGATGGCCACAACGCCCTCAAGATCGAGCGCCTTGAGCACTTCGATGATGGTCTGCGGACCGTCGGAGTCTGCAAGAACGTTGGTTCTGGAGCTGCCGATGATAGTGCCGCCGAGGGTCTGGATGCCGTCCACCTCATTGAGGGTCAGCCAATGACCCTTTGCAGTGAGCGCACCGCGCCAGCCATTATGGAAGCCGAACACTTCGATGCCGGCTTCAGCACACTTTTCAACAACGCCCCTGATAACGGCGTTGAGTCCGGGGCAGTCGCCGCCGCCGGTGAGAATGCCTATCTTTCTCATTTAAATTATCTCCTTTTTATTATTAAGCTTGGTATCTTTATCGACAGAAGCCGCTTCGACCGCAGCCTCCGTCTGCTTTATCGAGGCTTCGGCATTGATGAACTTTTTTCTTGCGGCAGTGTTCTTTTTCGCAGCGGACTTTTTCTTGGTTCCTTCCATTTTGTTGATCCCGTTCTTATTATGTGATGCAGAAAGCGAATTATTTATTGAGTAATCCGCGTTTTTCAAGAAGCGCCATAATGCTGTCGGATATCTCCTCAACGGTGCGCATTTTCCCGTTTTCGGTGCAGCTCACCACTTCGATATCCGAGAATCTTTCGGAAAGCTCATAGTATTTATCGCTTGCGCGCTGCTGAAGGCTCTTGCTCTTTTCGTAAACGTCGCTTCCGCTGCCAACGTAGTCGCGGTAGCCCTTTTTTGAAACGTTAGCCTTCGCACATTCTGTTTCAACGGAAAGAAAAACGTTCAGATCGGGGCGGGGGAGAGCGAGCTTGTCGTATTCGAGCTCGAACACCCAATCCACTATATCGGGCTTTTCAAAATCGCGGTCGCGAATGCTCTGATAAACGGCGTTGCTCAAAACGTAGCGGTTTATAAGCAGAAAATCGCTTTCGCCGTCAACGTAGCTTTTGAAATCATCGAAGCGGTCGAGCGCGAACCAAAGCGCCATGCTCTTTTGATCGACCTCGGTGGCCGCGATCTCACCGTGACCGGAAAGAAAGCTTCCGATCTGCTCGCCGAAAAACGACGAGTACATCGGGAAGCCGCGGCGGGCAACGCTGAATCCGAGCGAAGCAAGCCTGTCTGCAAGCAGATCGAGCTGAACGGTTTTGCCGCTGCCGTCTATGCCTTCGATGGTGATTATCCGAGTTTTCAAGTTGCGAACCCCCTAACGGTTTTCTTTCGTATGTTTATAACCTTATCATTATAACTCCGGCATCGTCAAAAATCAATTATTTTTTTCAATTGGCCTATATCGGCGGAATCAAGCCTTGCTTTTATCCGAGTGCCGATGTCAAGATGCTCCTCTTCAAGCAGCATTCCGCGTTCTCGAATAAAAGAAACAGCCTCATACTTGGAATAAGGAACTATAATCTCTATTTCCTGCCTTGCAGAGTTTAACGCCTGCTCGATCATCGAGAACAGCGCATCTATGCCATGTCCCTGCTTTGCGCTGATACAGAGCTGTTCTCCGCTTTGAGAAGGCACGGGCTCTGTTGCCTTATCTATCTTATTGAAAACGCGGATCGTTGGAATATCAGCAGCATCGAGACCTGCAAGCACTTCGTCCACTACCTGCATCTGTTTTTCATGGTAGGGACTCGAATAGTCGATTACGTGGAGGATCAGATCCGCAGCCGATACCTCTTCAAGCGTAGATTTGAAGGCCTTAACAAGATCGTGCGGAAGCTTGTTAATGAACCCTACGGTATCGGAAAGCAGTGCCTCCGTGCCGCCGGGCAGCGTTATCTGCCGAACGACGGGATCGAGCGTTGCAAAGAGCATATCCTCTGCTAGCACGTCGCTGTTTGTGAGCCTGTTCAGAAGGGTCGATTTTCCCGCGTTGGTGTATCCAACGAGCGCAACGAGCGGGATCCTGTTCGCCTTCCTGCTTTCGCGCCGCAGTCCGCGCTGCTTCTCTATCTCCGAAAGCTCGGTCTCAAGCTCATAAATTCGCCTGCGAATGCGCCTGCGGTCTATCTCGAGCTTCTTTTCACCGGGGCCGCGAGTGCCGATGCCGCCGCCGAGGCGTGAAAGCACCTGACCCTGTCCAAGAAGGCGGGGGAGACGGTAGCGCATCTGAGCGAGCTCGACCTGAAGCTTACCCTCGCGGCTCGTCGCCCTTGCTGCGAAGATGTCCAGGATAAGAGTGGTGCGGTCGATGATCCTTGCGCCGAGTATCTCCTCGAGCGAACGAAGCTGTATCGCCGAGAGCTCATCGTCGAAGATGAACAAGTCTGCTTCAAGCTCGCTGCGCATGAGCGCAAGCTCCTCGGCCTTACCGCTTCCGATATATGTTGCGTTGTCGATGACTCGTTTGCGCGTATAAACCTTGTTGAGTACCGTGGCCCCTGCTGTCTTTGCAAGCTCGGCAAGCTCATCGAGAGTGTCATAGCCCTCGGAATTCTCCATACCCACCAGGATCGCGCGCTCACTCTCGGTATCCTCAACCACCTTTGTAACGCTTCTGAATCGGTCGTCAGAGTTGAATATCTCGGCAATAAGTGCCTTCTGCGGCAGCTTGAGAGGACGGAGCGGACCGTAAATGAGTGCCTCGTAGGTGTCGCTTTCCTCTATCAGATCTCCGAGGTAGGCCGCATAGAGCTGAGTGGGCTTGCCGTCAAGAACTCCAAGCGCAGCCATGCAGTCGAGCTTGCTTGAGCGCAGCGTTCCGATATCAACGCCCGAAAGCCTTCCGTCGCCGTTTGGGTGGGTATGGATGCAGCGAACGCCGCAAAGCCTGTCCTCGTTGCGAACAAGGCGCATATTGGGCAGACTGACCTTGGAGCTGTCGCCGACAGAAACGTCCACTATGCTTCCGCTTCTTGATACGTATATGGATATCTCCTTGCCGATCTCGCCTGTGAGCGAACTGAGCGCCTCTATGAGCTCTGCGGATGCAAACTCGCTCTGATCCATCTCGATATCGTATATGGCGGCGATCCGTTCAATGATGGTGTTCTTAATTCCGGTAAGGTTTCCGTTGACCTTTTTCGTCATATATCCTCCGCTTCGCTTCACGGGTATTATGCCCGATGCAAGCGAATAAAATCAATTGTGATACGCACAATTATAAACCAAAGCGGAACTGTTTTCAACCGAATTGTGTCATTTAAAGCACAAATCGGCAAAACGATTGAAAAGCGTTGGGCTCATGTTTTATAATTGTTTGGTGTATACACGGAACGATCGAATGCGATCGCTCTATAGATATCGATCTTCGGAGGAATTATGATAAAAAAGCTGCTTTGTATTATTCTTGCCCTATGCTTTGTTTTCGGCATCGTTTCATGCAAAAACAACGATCAAATCGAAACGCCGAAGCCGACTGTCTCGCCGACAGAGGAAGCAAACTCAACCTCTGCTCCGTCGTCCGCTCCGCCAGTAACCGCCGCTCATGTCATGAAGAGCGAGGCGGATAAAGCATTTGAAGAGCTCTCCAATGAGATATTCGTTTCCATAGCCACTTCGGACGGCTTCACCTACCATCAGTTCATCAAGGATCCTTCGGTATTCGGCATCGATGAAAGCAGCGTTAAGCTCGGCTGGGGCAGCCTCTCTCTTGATGTGCATGAGGCTGACCATCGTGATAATGATGAGCTTCTTGCAAAGCTTTCAAGCATCGACAGAAACAGCTTAACGCCAATTAATTCCAATGCATACGATACCATCGTTGAAACTCTTGAGCTTGCAAACGCCACAAGGGACTATTACTACTACAGCG
>CADBGC010000169.1 GCA_902794055.1 uncultured Eubacteriales bacterium
CATATTCCAATGCTCTCGGCGGTACTGGATAGGATCGCCGCCCGCGACTTCAACGAAGGTCACCTTGTCGATGCCGAGCGCGCGCTCAAGTATCCTTTCAACGGGATCGGTGGTCAGCGTTACGCGCAGCTCGCCGTTGCCGCCCGGGGTGATCTCGTATACGTCGAACCACTTATGCGCGATGCAGGGATGCGCAAGGAATTTATCGTGGTCGATATGAGTCATGAGCACGTCGAGATGCATATAGGTGCGGGTATTGGGATTCTTGAAAAGAAGCACCTTCTCGTAGCCGCGCTCGAAGAGGGTCTTTGCGAGCCTTTCGACCGCCGCAACGGTCGTCCTTTCGCCGCTGCCTATCGCAACGCATTTATCCGAGAGCGAGAGCACGTCGCCGCCCTCGATGCCGTCGCCGCAGTTGTAATCGTAAAGGAGATCGACACTGCCCTTGCCGAAATACTCGCTGTACTGATGAATATAGCGAATGAACAGCGTTTCGCGCATACGGGCAGGCATGCACATCGCCGATACCGCAATGCCGGTGCCAAGGCTGAAGCTGATGTCGCGGGTGAAATACAGATTGGGAAGCGGATCGGTCAGGAAGGGATAATCCTCCTTGACATAGTACTGAATGGGCTTTCTGTCAAGTCCTGCAAGATCATCACGGGTTATGCCCTTTGCGACCGCATCGAAGAGCTTCTCATGCGGCACGGAGCGAAGATACTCGCGCACGGCATCCGACAGGCTCAAGCCCGGAACGCCAAGGCGCACGAAATCATCGATGAATGCGTTCTTAACAGCCTCATCCTTGACCACTTCGCGGAACATATCCTCGATATAGACCACGTCAACGTCGTTCATACGAAGGATACCGGCGAATACGTCGTGTTCCTCCCCCGCCCTGCGAACGTCCGGAGTGTCCTCGGCGAGCATTCTTTCAAGATAATCCGGCATGAGGTTGCTAAGTTCGATACCGGGACGATGGAGCATAACTCGTCGGAGCTTACCTATTTCAGATTTAACGTTTATCTTGCTGTTCATTGTTTCCTCCTGAAAAGCGATCGGCTTTTGTTGTTTACTTTACTATTATAGCATATCTTTATTTGCTATGCAAATCGGATTTGCAGTAATTTCATTCAGATTCTTCTCATTGAAGAAAGTTGTTTCAACAATATGAATATCAATCAGCTTAAGCCTATTTTTCGATTGAAACGTTTTATAAAAGAAATTCTCAAAAAATGCATAATACACTTGCTCAAAGCCGTCTTTCGTTATATACTATAAAGAGCAAAGCAATCGCTGCTTTCGATTCCACCTATCGAGGAGGATAATTTCATGTCCTATTCCGGCAGAATGCAAAACAACCACTATTACAGCGTCTTTTTCGCACCGCGCGGCCGAGACCGCATATATGACCTCGGAATGCAGATAGCGCAGATGTATCTTTCGCCCTATGATAAGCTTATAGGCATAATCGGCGAATCCGGCTCGGGCAAGAGCATGATAATCAAGGGTATGTTTCCCGGGCTTGAGCTCACCAACGACGACGACGGCGTGAACGTTCGCCCCCTTCCGCTCGTCGATCAGAGCGAATACGGTTTTTTCACCGCGCATACCTATCATCTGGATATACGCTTCGAAGCGGCGTTCACGCAGCTCGGCACGCTTGCCGAGGCGATAACCCGCGCAGTGAAGAGCGGCAAGCGCGTTATAGTTGAACATTTCGATCTGATCTATCCGCTGATGAACGGCATGAATGCAAATCTTATGATCGGCATTGGCGAGGAGGTCATAATCACAAGACCCACCATATTCGGCCCCATCCCGAGCGAGCTTCACGAGCGCGTTGCACGAAGCGTTGAGCTGCGCAGGATGACGCACACCGCAGAGGATCTTTGCGAGGCGTTTCTTGATGAGGCCGAGCTTGCGCGATGCCATCACCGCGATATCAAACACGGCTTTGTGCTATCCTTCCCCGATCATCCCCCGGTGGTCGATCTTGAAGCTATGGAGAACTATGTGAACGATGCGATAAAGCGCGATCTGCCCATCTCCTATGTTGACGATGCACACGTTCGTATCGGCGACAACGTTCAGCCCTGCACCGGCCCGAGAACGCACGTTGCAAGCACCGGCTGCATAGAGGGCTTCCGACTGCTAAAGCGCATAGTTTATGATCCGATGGAATCCTGCTATCTTATAGCGGGCAGGGTCGGACCCGGCGCGGGCGGCGACAGCATCGACGATGTGAACGATATTTCGACCGATTGATAAAAGGTTTAATAATTGAAAATTGTTTAAAGCATTTTAAAACGAAGCCCTCCGGAACTTGCTCCCGGGGGCTTCGTTATGTTTAGGAAATTGGAAGTGGATCGAATTGTCCGCGTTAGATGTTCTCGTTTCTTAAAGCATCTATCGGATTGTCCTTTTTGATCTTACCCGTTTGGTAGAGCATGGAGGCGAAAACAACAACAAAGATGCCGGCTACGGCTATGACGATCGCAGTCCACGGCAGCTTAAACCGCAAAACAGTCATATTGCCCATAGACCTGTAAATTAGGTAAGTCAGTACGAATGCGATCGGAAGCCCGATAAGCAGCGATTTGCTGCCGTAAAGCAAACACTCGTAGTTCATCATACGGTTCATTCCGCGCTTGGTCATGCCCATAGAGCGGAGCATCGCGTAATCGCGCCTTCTCAAGGCAACGTTCGTGGTGATCGTGTTGAACACGTTTGCCGCCGAGATCAGCGTTATCAGTGTGATGAAGCCGTAGGTAAAAACATTCATAACGGTCACCAGACTGTTGATCATGCGGCTGTTCTCATGTGCATCGAGGAATGAGCTCGGGTTAAACTTCATACCGCGATCGTAGAGCAGATTCCTGAATTCCACAGCCGCAGTCCGACTATCCGCACAGTTCATAAAGACCGATGCTTCTTCTTGGCCGTACTCTCCCTGGTAAGTTGACATCGGGAACGCGATCTGTATGCCGAGATGCCAGCGAGAATCCAAATACCTGTTCAGTCCGAGCGGAGCTGTGTCGAGAAGAGCGCCGATCCTCACGCGTTCAAACTCAAGCGGTTGACTCGTGCTGTCGGCTGGGTCGTTTTCGCGGTTATCGTTAGGTGCGATTTCGTTATCGTATGGTGTGGAGACCGCAACAGGCTCTCCGATGCCATACTCACCGCCGCTCCAGCGCACCTCGGTGTATTGTCCCTCCTTATAATAATCGGGACAGTTTGCAAGCATAAAGCTTTCAGTACCGTTTTTGAGGGCACCGAAGCTCGAGATCTTGTCTATGCGCCCAGACTGCGTATAATCCACACGCCTGCAAACGTTGACAACGAGCGCAGTCCTGTTCTCCGGGTCGGTGAAATCTTTCATATCGAGCCCAAGCTTCGCGACCAGCTTTTCAAAATAGGCATCGTAGATATAGTACACTTGAGCATTCGGCCAAATCACCGCCGGATCATTCGATCGGTTCGAAGCGGCTGCCCTTTCGTACTCGGCGGTAAGCACTTCATCATCCTCGAAGAAAAACGATTCGCCAACGTCCGGAAACAAAGCGTTGACCTCATCTGTAAAGGCTTCAAGCGCGGGTCTGATGGTTTCGAACTCGGAAACGCTCATATTGTAGAAGGACCCAAGGTCGAAATTTTTTCCGTCGCCCAAGAGTTCCGATACCGAAAGGCTGCTTTTGAGGTATGTGCTGAATGCGCTTGCCGTAATGAACAGTACGAGGCTCATAACGAGCGAGAACACCGTTGCGCGATACTTCTTTTTGCTGCGGTGGTAATAGTTTTTCGAGAGCATACCCTCCGCTCCGAAGAGCTTCAAAAACA
>CADBGC010000170.1 GCA_902794055.1 uncultured Eubacteriales bacterium
TATGCGCTTTATCTGGGTGTCAACGGCGCGGGTATCGCCATAGTAATCGTAGCCCCAAACGATGGAGAGTATTTTTTCTCTTGAAAAAACCTTTCCAGGGTGGGAAGCAAGAAGCTGGAATATCTCCACCTCTTTCGGAGTAAGGGTTATTCTGTCGCCGTCGATACGGACGTCGTAGTTATTAATGTTTATCTCAAGATTGCCGTAGCGGAGCACCTGCGCAGGCTCGGACTCCTGCATATTGAAGCGGCGGAGCACGGCCTTTATGCGCGCAACCACCTCGCGAGCACTGAACGGCTTAACGATATAGTCGTCGGCACCGAATTCAAGACCCAAAACGCGATCGATCTCCTCGGATTTCGCGGTCAGCATGATTATAGGCACGTTGCTCGTTTGGCGAATGGCTCTGCAAACGTCGATGCCGCTCTTCTTGGGCATCATCAGATCCAGAATTATAAGGCTGGGCTTGTTCTTGTTGAACTCCTCAAGCGCCTGCTCGCCGTCATAGGCGGAAATATAGTCGTAGCCCTCATTCTTGAGGTATACGCCGAGTGTCTCATGGATGATATGCTGATCGTCGCAAATCAAGATCTGCTGTTTTGCTGTCATGGGGCTGTGTCCTCCGTTGATTGATCGTCAAATTCAATTATAAAGCATTTACGGCATTCTTTCAAGCTTTTTATTGCGTTATTAACGATTAAATGGGGGCTTTGATCCGAATAACAGATGCAAATGACAAAATAAATACACATTTCGTCAATAAAAAATATGAATTATATGCTTACATAGCCACATTTTAATGTTATACTCTTTACATGGATTTCATATCCGTTCGGTAGGAGGTATATTTGGGTAATGCCGGGTTTGAATCGGTTTAAATAACCCGGCGCATTCAGCCGTTAGATGCCGAACGGTGACAGTCTGAGGTGAGATAGATGACTTTTAACGAAAAAAACGAGCCCTTCGGTTCAAGGGATCTCGAAACCAATAATCGAAGCATCCCGCCGGACAGCGCGCGGAGTTCCGAGAAGGAGCGAGTCAAGGTTACCATGCCATTGACGGCTGTTATTGCATGCGCTCTCGTTGTTGCGGCTGTAATTACTGCGATAGCATTCGCCATAACCGGCATAAAGAATGCCGAGATCAAGCTGGCGGCGGTCAAGCCCACTCTAACGCCTTTTATTATTGAAACAGAATCACCAACAACGGACCCTTGGGTCCCGGACAGGATCAATCCGGATGCACCCTCGGGCTCTATTTCGTATTCTGACGGCGTTGCGCCCAACGGCAAGGATCTTTCCCTTATTGAAAGATCGATGTCTTCTGTTGTCAGCATAGACGTTATGACACAAAGCGGCTATTCTAGCATAGCCAAGAGCTCCGGCTCGGGCGTGATCGTTTCTCCGGACGGATACATAGTTACCTGCAACCACATTATCGACGGTGCAAGCAAGATATATGTTTACCTCGATGACGGAAGCAGCAGCGAGGCTGTTCTTATCGGACACGACAGCATAAACGATCTTGCCGTTATCAAGATCGATGCAGAAGCCCTTCCTTTTGCTATCTTCGGCAATTCCGACACGCTTCGCATCGGCGAAAACGTTTATGCGATCGGAAATGCACTCGGTCAGCTTTCAAACACCTATACGCGCGGCGTTATCAGTGCGCTCGACCGCACCCTTAAATTAGGCTCCATGGAGCTGCCTCTTCTTCAAACCGACACCGCAATAAACCGCGGCAATTCAGGCGGAGGTCTTTTCCGTGCTTCGGACGGCCTGCTGATCGGCATAGTAAACGCAAGCAAAAACGAAAACATCGATCTTCTCGGCTTTGCCGTGCCTTCTTCGGTTGTTGTGAACATCATCGGCGATCTTATGGACTACGGCTTTGTTACCGGCAGACCGTACTTCGGCGCCAATACCGAAACAGTGGCGCTTTCGGGTTATGGATTCTTTACGGATTTTCATACCTATCCTAAGGTGATCGAGCTGTTTGAAGGCAGCCCCGCCGAAAAGGCAGGTATCCTCGAGGGAGACGTTATCCTTTCCGTGAACGGCAGCTCCGTCTCCGACAGCTCATCGCTCGAAAGGATAATCTATTCCCAGAAATCGGGCGATACCGTAGAGCTCACCGTCATGCGCGATTCCGAAAATATAGTTATCAGCGTTGTGCTCGATGAGCGAATTGCACCCGAGAATTAAGCGTTTGATGCAGTACTCTGGCAATCAAATGCGGTCTTGATCGGATTTTGATCTCGGCCGCATTTTTCTGTTGAAAATCTGCCTCGGATTTGATATACTTATCAGAGGTTCGAGCGAATGTATCTTTCTTGCTTTGGAGGTAGCTCATGCTTTTAAAACGAAAATTATGCTTACTGCTTGCATTGCTGCTTATTTGCGCAGTGCCGTTGTTTTCGTTCGCTTCCTCCGGCACCGCAGTGATCTATTCCGACGGAGATTCCGGTGAGACGGTGCTCAGAATACAGTTAAGACTTCGAGAGCTTGGGTACCTAGCCTATCCGCCGACGGGTGTTTACAGAGCCATGACGGTTGAAGCGGTGAAGGCTTTTCAAATCCGCTGCGGCAGCTACGGCACTCCGCTTGCCGTGGATGGAAGAATGGGACCCGAAACCATGAAGCTGCTTTTCAACCCCAATGCTCCAAGGGTTGCTATCCCCAATTCGGTACACATGCCGCGCGGACCCATCGCGCCCTCGCTTGTGGCAAAAGGGCAGCTTGTTGACTGGAGCGTGGTTAAATCCATGCTCAACGTTGGAAGCGCTTATACCGTCACCGACTGCAACACGGGCGAAAGCTTCCGCCTCGTTTTTTCCGGCGGCGATAACCATGCTGAAATGGAGCTCTATTCCGAGGACGATAAAGCCGCTTTCGATACGATCTGCGGCGAAGAATACAATTTCTTAAAGCGCCCCGTGGTCGTCAATATCGGCGGCAGCGATATTGCGGCTTCCATGCAATGCTTCCCGCACGGTTCGGATGAGGTCGATTCAAACGGCATGGAAGGGCACGTTTGTGTGTTCTTCTCGGGCAGCCTATCCCACGTCGGCAGCGTTTCGGACGTGGAGCACGAGGCAACGGTTCGCAGAGCGGCCGACCAATAGTGATATTTTCTGCGTTTTTCGCAGTTTTGCAGGCGGTTCATTTTTCGTAAAGCAAGGAGTGCGGCATGAAACAGATCCCCAATATCCTTTCCACATTCAGACTTATACTCGTTGGTGTATTTGTTTATCTTTTTATCAACAAACAATACGCTTGGTGCTTGGCGGTTTATCTAACTGCCTTTGCAACCGATATCCTCGATGGATACCTCGCCAGAAAGCATAATTGGATCACCAACGCAGGAAAGGTTCTCGATCCGCTCGCGGATAAATTGATGCTCTTTGCGGTGCTTTGCTGCTTCTATTCGATAAGGGAAATACCTCTCTACGTTCTGCTCGTAGTTTTCATCAAGGATTTTGTGATGATCGTAATAGGCAGCATCCTTTATTCAAAAAAGATCGTCGTATATGCCGATTGGTTCGGCAAGATCGCAACGGGGCTGTTTTTCCTTGCAATAATCCTGACCTTTATCCATATTATTTGGGGTGCTCTCGGATTCCATCTTTACTTCTATTGGCTTGCTATGGCGGTTGCCGTTGTGTCCTTCTTCCATTACGGCATTAAAACGCTTATTAAAAAACAGGGCAACGGCAGAATAGATGGCTAAACGGCGCACACATTTCAAACAACCGAATATTATTAGAGCAAGGAAGTTTTCCGGAGGTTTA
>CADBGC010000171.1 GCA_902794055.1 uncultured Eubacteriales bacterium
GTTGTTTCCGACGACGGCAGGGTAATACTCGATGCAAATAAGATCCGCGAGACACGCAGGGTCTTCTCCGAAACCACGGCCTATATGCTCACCGACATGCTCAAGGACGTTGTAGAGCGCGGCACGGGTACGAGCGCACAGATACCCGGCATCACCGTTGCCGGCAAGACCGGTACCAATGAGGACTACACCAGCGTTTGCTTCGCAGGCTTCACGGGATATTATACGGCCTCGCTTTGGGTCGGCCACGATAAATATTCCGAAAAGCTTGCAAGCGGCTCCACCGGCGGCAGCGCTGCGGCACCGCTTTGGCAGGCGTTTATGAGCGGGATCCATCAAGGATTTGCGGATAAGCCCATTATCGACGCTTCCCCCGTTGAGCTTGGGCTTGCCAAGGTTGCGATCTGCCCCGTTTCTGGCATGCTTGCTACCGAAGACTGCTTGAGGGACACCTACAATACGCCCGTGTACGACTGGTGCCGCGAGGATCAGCTTCCCGGCGGCTACTGCTGCATGCACTGCCTTGTGGATTATTGCAGCACCTCCAACACCTTCGCTGGTGCGGACTGCACCGCCTCCACGCGCTACCAGAAATGCTTCGTGCTCATCCCAAGCAACTCCGTGTTTGCTTCGCTCAGCGACGAGAAGCTTTACGACTACATCCCCAACGCCGTGCGCAGCGATCTTTCGCCCTCCGAATTCATCGCGGCGGTCATGAAGGGCTCCTCCGCCTGCAAGTCGCACGGCGGCGGTGGCGGCGGCGGCAGCGTGGATTCGCTTGAAAGCCTCATCGCCCAGGCGAACGAGCTTATGGCGAACGTTCGCACGTATCTCGACACGGTTCAGACCCTGCCGCTTATCGACAGAGCACTGCTCGAAGGCGGTCTGATACAGCTCAGAGAGGCCGTATGGGCGCGCGATGCTCAGAGAATATCGAGATATCTTTCGGAGCTGAGCCGCAACTATACCATACTGAGCAGTCAGTATCCCCCGCCGCCGGTGAATACGCCGACACCGATAAGCGATCAAACTCCCGTGCCCATAACAGGCGTTCCGCTGACAACGCCGCCCCCCGGTGACGTGCGCATTACGCCCGAGCCGACTGCGGCTCCGCCGACCGTTCCCCCGAATATGCCATAAACCTTTTTGAGCGCATAATATGTATAAGCGAAGCGGCCTGCACGGCTATCACCGCGGCAAGCCGCTTTGCAAATCCATATCAGAAAGGCATCCCGATACGGGGCAAATCATTGCTATGATCTATTTTGACAACAGCGCGACAACGCGCGTTTTCGATGAAGCCGCCTCCGTCGCGGTTTCTTACATGAGGGAGGGTTATTTCAACCCCTCCGCCGCATATTCCCCCGCCGTTTCGGTGGAGCGCGAGGTCAATCTTGCGCGCGGCCGTTTGGCCTCCTATTTCAGAGCCGAGCCTTCCGAGCTTATCTTCACGAGCGGCGGCACCGAGAGCAACAATATCGCGCTTTCGGGTATCCTTGCCCAAAGAAGGGACAAGTGCCGCATCATCACCACCGCCGTGGAACATCCCTCGGTCTACGAGCCCGTCAACGCGCTCAAATCGAGCGGATATGACGTTGTGATAGTCGGTGTGGATGAATTCGGCAGAGTCGATGCAAGCGCGCTTGAAGCGGCGCTTACGGATAATACGGGCTTTGTGAGCATCATGCACGTAAACAACGAGGTGGGCGCGATAAACGATATAAATGCGCTCTACACCCTCGTTAAGTCCCGCGCACCCGGCGCGGTGTTCCATTCTGACGGCGTTCAGGCGTTCTTAAAGATGCCCGCTGTGCGCTGCGATATGTACTCCTTCAGCGGTCACAAGCTCCACGCGCCCAAGGGCGTTGGCGGGCTTTTCGTGAAGCGCGGCGTGAAGTTCGCGGGCGGTCAGATGGGCGGCGGGCAGGAAAACAACCTGCGCTCCGGCACCACGAACGTGCCCTCGATAATGGCGCTCGACACCGCCGCAGGGCTCTATATGAAGCATCACGGCGAATACATGGCGGCGATGCGCGAGGTGAAGCTGCGGCTTTACAGCAACTTAAGCCGCATAAACGACGTTGTTTTGAACGGTCCCTCCCCCGAGGAAGGCGCAAGCTACATCCTCAATATGAGCTTTCTCGGCGTTCGCGGCGAGGTGCTCTTGAACTCGCTCAGTGAGAAGGGGCTTCTGGTTTCCACAGGCTCCGCATGCGCTGCGCGGCATCGCGGCAAGAACCGCATTCTGACCGCTATGGGCATAAAGGACACGCGGCAGGACGGCGCAATCCGCTTCAGCTTCTCGCCCGAAAACACCGTTGATGAGGCCGACAAGGCCGCTCAGATGATCGAGGACAGCCTCAGCATACTGCGCAGATTCAGAAGAAGATAACCTATATTCACAATACGAAAGGTAAAATATGGAAAGAGTAATACTTGTTCGTTACACCGAGATACACCTCAAGGGTCTCAACCGCCCGTTCTTCGAGCAGAAGCTCATCGAGAACATCCGCCACGCGCTCAAGGGCATTCCGAGCCGCGTTGAGCGCGAGCAGGGCCGCATCTATATAGTCGGCATCCCCGAGAGCGATTTTGAGGACGCGATAGGGCGCCTCAAGGCGGTTTTCGGCATCCACTCCATCAGCCCCGCTTACGCGGTGGACAAGGATTGGGAAACCGTTACCAAGACCGCTTTCGAGCTGATGGAGAAGCAGGTCGAGAAAAAGCCCGATCTGAGCTTCAAGGTGTTTGCGAGGCGTTCCGACAAGCATTATTTCATGAATTCGGACGGCATAAACCGCGAGCTTGGGCATCTCGTGCTCGAGCGCTTCCCGAGCGTTCACGTGGATATCCACAAGCCCGAGGTTTCGCTCTGCGTTGAGATACGCGAAAAGGCGTACATCTACGCCGAGGAGATCCCCTGCGCCAAGGGTATGCCCGTGGGCAGCTCCGGCAGGGCGACGCTGCTCATCTCGGGCGGCATCGACAGCCCCGTGGCGGGTTATTTCATGGCGAAGCGCGGCATCGTGCTGAGCGCCGTGCATTTCTACAGCTACCCCTACACGAGCGAGCGCGCAAGGGACAAGGTCGTGGAGCTCACGCGCCTGCTTTCGCGCTTTGCCGGCAGGATAAGGCTGCATCTCGTGCCGTTCACCGATATCCAGATGAAGATACACGAGGAATGCCCCTCGAAGGAAACCACGGTCATAATGCGCCGCCTTATGATGAAGATCGCGCAGCGCATAGCCGAGAGCGAGGGCGCGAAGGCGCTCATCACCGGCGAGGCTCTTGGGCAGGTCGCAAGCCAAACGCTCGAAAGCCTCTGCACCACCGACGATGCGGTGACCATGCCCGTTCTGCGCCCCTTGATCGGCTTTGATAAGGACGATATCATGGATTGGGCGCGGAAGATCGGCACCTACGAAACCAGCATCCTTCCGTTTGAGGATTGCTGCACGGTGTTCGTTCCCAAGCACCCGGTCACAAAGCCCGAGGTTGCGGATATCCGCGCGAGCGAAGCGCTTGTGGACTTCACCGAGCTTATAGAAAAGGCGATCGAGAATACCGAGGTGCTGACAGTTAAATACGAGGATCCGAAGCTTATCTGACGATCGTTCAGCGGCGCTCGGCTGAAAATTGAGGAGCACTCCCCCGCTTTTCGCCGCAGCGCCGTTCTTTATAGTTTAAATTAGGTCAGTTTACAAGGAACTACACGCAGACCGTGAAACGGGCTGCTGACAACAAACGGCGCTATGCTCCCGGCTGGGTGCATAGCACCTGTTTGTT
>CADBGC010000172.1 GCA_902794055.1 uncultured Eubacteriales bacterium
GCTTATGCTGCCTATGAAATGGGGCATAATCGAGGTTGCCCGAGAAGCCGGGGCGCAGATAATCCCGATGGCGCTCGATTATGACCGAGAAAGCATGGTTTGCAGCGTTCGTTTCGGAGCGCCGCTAAACGGGGAAGCGCTTGAGGATAAAGCAGAGGGAATACGCCTTCTTCGGGATTCGATGGCTTCGCTTCGATACGAACAGCTCTGCACCCAACCCGTACTCTCAAGGCAGACCGCCGACCTTGGCAAACTAAAACACTATATCGATATGGCAGTGCCGGAATACCCCAAATTGCAGCCCGAAGTGGAGGCAAGCGTGATATTTTGGCCTTATGAAAAAACATATTAAAGGAGCGAAACATGACTGAACACAAGAAGCTGACGGGCTATCCGTCCATAGACAAGCCGTGGCTGAAGTACTATTCCGAAGAGGCGATAAACGCGCCCTTGCCTAAATGCTCTATTTTTGAATATCTTTGGGAAAACAATAAGGATAGTCTTGATGCGGTTGCTATTGAATATTTTGGAAACAGGATTACATATCGCGAGCTGTTTGATAATATCGAATGGGCGGCCGCTGCTTTTTCGAAGTTGGGGGTTGAAAAAGGCGATTCCGTCGTCATAGTTTCTGTAACTTTACCGGAGATAATTTACTCGTTTTATGCTCTTAATAAAATCGGTGCTGTTCCGAATATGGTGGATCCACGCACAAATGCTGATGGCATAATTGAATATGCGAACGAATCCAATGCAAAAGCCTTAATCATGATTGATGCTGCATGTGAAAAACTTGATGCAATCGTTTCAAGGGCATGTGCCAAGAGCTTTATTATTGTTTCCCCTGCAAATTCACTAACCGGCATCAGAAAATATGCTTATAGATCTAAAGTATCCCGTAAGAAATCAGCGGCCAAGGTTGCTTATCTTTGGAAGAGTTTTTTTGAAACGGGCGAACACAAAAAGAATGCAAGCAATAATTCAGACAATAAGTCAAACAAAGATGATTGCTGCGTTATTGTGCATACCGGCGGAACGAGTGGAACACCAAAGGGCGTTATGATATCAAACTATCAGCTGAATGCAACGGTAGTGCAATGTTCGTTAAGCGGATTCAATATGCATCGGGGCGATCGATGGCTTGGCATAATGCCGCCGTTTATCGCTTATGGCATTGGCAACGGTTTGCATTTACCCCTCTGCAAAGGAATGACACTTGTTCTCATTCCGGCATTCGATCCAGAAAAATACGATCGGTTACTGCTGAAACATAAGCCGCAGCATATTGTTGGTGTTCCATCGCATTATGGCAGTGTTGTCAAGAGTTCTATGATGCGCGATGTTGATTTATCATTCATTGTTTCTCCGGTTGTAGGCGGAGATGGTGTTGAAATAAACAACGAGAAGCAGATAAACGCATTCTTAAACAAGCATAATTGCAAAACTAATCTTATCAAAGGCTACGGCATGACAGAAATCTGCGCAGCTGTTTGTACGACGGCAAGAATGGACTTTAATAAAGAAGGAAGCGTTGGAATACCCATGACACATTCCGCTATCGCTGTGTTTGATCCCGATACATGCGAAGAACTTATGTATAATCAATGCGGGGAGATTTGTATGCAGGGTCCGCACATCATGCTTGGATATTACAAGAATAAATCGGAAACAAATCAGGTGCTTCGCAGACATTCTGACAGCTCAATCTGGCTGCATTCGGGAGACCTTGGTTATATGGATGAGGATGGCTGTGTGTTTATTCTCGGCCGAATCAAACGAATGATCATTAGGCATGATGGATTTAAGGTTTTTCCAACAATGATAGAAACAACAATAATGACCAATCAAAATGTTGAAGAATGCTGTGCAGTTGGCAAGAGAGATTCAACTCATTCTCAAGGGCAGTTGCCCCATGCGTTTGTGGTTTTGAAAAATGACTGCAAGAAAACACACCATGCGATAAAGCATGAGATAAGCGAGAAATGCCGCCACAATCTTCCGGAGTATGCACAGCCAAAACAAATACACTTTGTGGAATCGTTGCCGCTGACGTCTATAGGAAAGGTAGATTACCGTGCTTTAGAAAAGCTCGCCGAGGAAAACGAATAGCGGAACCTACTTCACCAGCTTGTCCAACTCTTCCTCTTTAACAAACCGCCACTCGCCCGGCTTCAAATTCCCAAGCTCAAAGCTGCCTATGGCGACTTTTTGAAATTTAGCTTAATAGCATTGAAGCATCAGCCAAACGCGCGAGAAATCGCAGTTTTCAAGATTCTGCTTGCGGATATAGTAATAAACGCAGCCGCAGTCGCCGAACATTATGCGATCATCTATCGTGCCGAACTGCGCAAGCAGCGCGAGCGGTGCATCGACCGGCCTGCCAAAAGCATCAAAGCCGCAGTTGCGCGGCCGCACCGTTGCTTCCGGCGTTGTTACCGGCGTTATCGAATAATCTTAGGATTAGTTGAATAAAGCTAATAAGGAGCCTTCCCGTATGGGGAGGCTCCTTTTGGGCGTTGGTGAATAGTGAATATTGAATAACTAAAGAAGAAAGTACTGCGGAGATGCCGCAGGACTTTCCTCATATTTCGGTTTATCCGCCTGTTAATTATCCACAATTACTCATGCGGATACGCGCCGAGGAACTCGGTGAGCCCGGGTACGAACTTAGTCTTTCTGCCGAGCCCGCTTTTGAAGATAAAGGCGGTGCCGTTGAATTCGTCGTAATCGGGGAAGGCATCCGCGAGAATCTGCCTTGAATGTTCGTTGCAAGGAACTATGTAATCTATCTTTTCCCCGTTTTCGCGCATTCCGATCGAAGCGTACATAAGCTCAACTTCCCTTGAAGCGAACGCATCGGGAAGCGCGTTTTTCATCCGCTCCGCGAGCTGCTCGGCGGTGGGGATATCGATCGCATTCACTATGCCGATGCCGAATTTAACGCCGTAGGCCTCGTATTCCTTATAGTCCGAGAAGAAGATCTCATCATCGCTCATGCCTTCATAGGAAAGAAGCCCCGCGTGAAGCGCCGCGTAAAGCGCGTTCACGTCCTTCACCTCTGCGAGCTTTGCAAGCTCCGTAACGGCGATCTTATCCGCCTCGGTCACGGTCGAAGCAGTGAGATTGCTCGTGTCCGAAAGCACCGCGCCGAGAAGCAGGTATGCAGTGGACTTGTCGAGCTCGATGCCGTAGTTCAGATAATCGAGCCAAACTATCGTTGCGGTCGCGCCGATGGGCCTCGCTTCGTAAACTATCATATGCCCGGTCGTAACGCTGCCAACGCCGTGATGGTCGAGAATACCGATGATATGCGCATCCTCCATATCCTCCGCCGCCTGCGCGTATTCGCTGTGATCCACAAGGAAAATGGACTCGCCGGCGGCGCTCTCGAGCACGGGGGGCATTTCCACGCCCGCTTCGCGCAGGATGTACGCGCTTTCATGATTAACGCTGGCGGTGATTTTCGCCTCCGCATTATAGCCAAGCTTAGTTAAGAGCCGCGCATAGGCGATGGCGCTGCAAACCGTGTCCGAATCCGGGCTGCGATGCCCGATAACATGGATCGTTTCCCCATTTGAGGGCAG
This sequence comes from uncultured Eubacteriales bacterium, assembly GCA_902794055.1. GTDB lineage: Bacteria > Bacillota > Clostridia > Christensenellales > CAG-138 > PeH17. Next base: position 3,585 of record CADBGC010000172.1, read on the forward strand.
CTTCTCGATCGAGGCGCGGTTCAGCGCTTGAAGCGTTTCCCGCTCCTTCAAAAGCGGCGCGCGCCCAAGCGATCTTCCCGCAAAAAAGCCGACTGCGGCAAGCCCCAATGAAGCGAGCACAGCGGCCGGTATGATAAGCTTTTTCAAATTTCCTTTCATTTTTTACCTCCTT
>CADBGC010000173.1 GCA_902794055.1 uncultured Eubacteriales bacterium
GAAGAGCCCTCCGAAGAGCCCACCGAGGAGCCCACCGCCGAGCCTACCGAGGAGCCCACCGCGGAACCCTCCGGCGAGCCCATGAGCGACGAGCAGATCGCCGCAAAGGTCAGCGAATACACCGAAACGGTCAACGCGCAGTACGCAACTCTCTCCGATTTCTTTGCTGCTCAGGGTATGTCCTGCGTTGCCAAGGCCGAGGGCGCCGATTGCGTTACCGAATACACCTATCTTCAGCAGGTCGAGTTCGATGCGGAGCAGGTCACCGCAGCGCTCGATGAGAAGTGGTCCACCTACAAGGCAATGTACGATGAGCTGAAAACCTTTGTTGGCAGCGAGGATGTTCGCGTTATCCTTCGCTATGTCAATTTCGACGGCACCAAGCTGCTCGACTACGTTGTGGACAAGACCTATCACGCCGAATAATCGGATCTTAAATGCCGAAAGGCGCGAGCCCCAAGAGGTTCGCGCCTTTTCTGTTTTGCGTGTTTGATCGGCTCAGGAGCCGAAGATGATGTTCTCCGCGCTTTCCGGATTATGGTAGCAAACCAGATCGTCCATGCCGGTATAGTCGCAGTCGGAATTCTCATTAACGAAAACCGCTCCAAGAGTCGCTATTTCATACGAGCACTGAGCGCCGTCGCTTTGATTGGAGGGCGTGTTGCAGGCGTTCAGAATAACGGTCTTTAAGTCCATCCTCTCGACAAGAAGCTGCGGCTTAATGTATTTCTTCATATTTTCCCCTTTCAGTCTGTTATAAACGATGCTCTCATAACGGCCATCGCATCGATAAGATCGATGACCCCGTCCTTGTTGAAATCGGCGCAGTAGAGTCCGTACAGATCGAACCCGCCATCCGAGCCGATGGAATAGCGCAGAATGTGCAGCGCATCCATGATGTTTACCTCGCGGTCGTGGTTGGCATCGCCGGGCCTGCCTACGAGCACCGCCTCCGCAAAGAGGAAGGTATCCGAGGAGACGAACGCAACGCAATCGCTCTCCCCCGCCTCGCCGCGAACGCTATTGGCGATGCTGCCGCAAGTCACGGGCGCACCTTCGCCGTTATGGGCTGTAGTGGAAACCACGATGGGATTTGCCCCGCTCGCGTGATCAAAGCTGGTCGCTCCTTGACTGAACGACACATTGAGCGTGTCTCCTGCCGCAAGCGTTATCTCGGCAACGCAGCCGGGGAACATGTACCACGTATTGCCTCCAAGTAAGGCGAACACGCCGAACCTGTACGTTCCCGGAGCCACCTGGGTAGCAACATCTACGTTTTCGCCGGCATAAACGTCGTTCTTCGTGGGGCCGGGGAGCATATAGGGCAGGTTTGCCTCGCTCATCGCGTTATGCTGAGTCGTGCAGTTCGAAGGACCCGCAGGCGCAGCGGGAATGGTGCCGGCGGTAAGATCGCTGCTTATAAGAAGCTGCATATTCGGGTTGCCGTGCACGGAGAAGGAAACAGTCGCCATACCCTGATCCGCTTTCTCGCGAGCCGGATAGATGACGGTATCCTCGGTTATCGGCGCATCGTCGTAAGCCCAGCCGCCATAGCCGTTGTTCGTGTTGTTGACGAAGCCAGAGGGCGCAGCCGGAACGGCGGGCCAGGTGAAGAGGATTCTTCCTTCTTCATCGTCGTAGAAGTTCGCGCCGTTTTCGCCGTAATCGGGCAGCTCCAGCCCTTCAACGAGCTGAGTGCCGTCCTGTACCCAAACTTCCTTCACGGGCGCGATAGGATTATCGTTCTCGTCGGTATCAATGAACCTAACAAGATGATAATTCGGGGGCGGAGTGGGCGTGGGATCGGGAGTGGGCGTGGGATCCGGCGTGGGCGTGGGATCGGGCAGCTCGGTGTCCTGCTCGGGAATGAACTTGATATTCACAAGCGAGAGCACGTGATGAGTGGAGGGATCGGGCAGCGCATCGGGATCACCGGTATCATCGGCGGGAACGGTCGCATCGCCGTCCAGATACGCTTCGATGACCACGTGGCCGTTATCGCCCGTTGCCCGCATTATGTCGGTAACGTCGTAATACATCTCGGTTGCGGAGATGATGTTGACCTCCTGCCCGTTCACGCGCACAGGCAGACCGTTTACGCGCATGTGCACCTTGCCGTAGGGTGCCTTGGCGCTGATATGCAGCCTCGATTTGCCCGCCTGCCAATTCTTGATGGTGAAGGCGAATGCGCGTTGGGTCACGCTTCCGTCCTGATGCTTCTCCTTGGGCTTGAGGTAGGTCTCGTTGTTGGGGCCGTGCGCCTCGTATTTGCTTACGTCCACAACGCCGCCCTGCCCGTCTATATACAGAACGCCGTTTACGCCGCCATCGTCGCCCTCGAAATCGGGCAGCTTATCGAGCAGGATGCTGCGAATCTGGCAATACTGCGGGTTGTACTCGTTCGCATCCCTATAGGCGCGCGTGTCGATCGCGCTTATGCCGGTCTTGGTTCGCGGCTCGTAAACGCGGATCGCATCGAGATAAACGTCGAAGCAGCCGTACTCGGGTGCCTTTGCGGGCTCGCCGCACTCGGCCTGCTCCGCCTCGGGAGCAACGCTCACAAGCTCGTACTCCACCTCGGGAAGACCGGGAATGCTGAGCTCCGCCAACGCCTTTTCATCCGCCGCAAAGCCCTTGGCCTCGGGAAGATGATCGAAGAGCTTGTCGTAAACCGCGGTGATATACACGTCGTAATCGTCCCAATTCATGTCCACGATGCGAAGCACGGGTATCTGATGCAGGATTATGGCATCGTTCTCGCCCGCATCCTTATAATAGGTGTCCACGATAAGATGCGCGTAGTCCTTGTTCTTAACGCCCTGCTTGTAGTTCCTCGGCGCGCCGTAGGGGACCACGTCCACCGCAAGAACGCCGGTGTTCGCGCCGCTTCTTGAGATAACGTCGAAGCCGGTGCCGGTGTAGCGGAAATGCGCGGTGGGCCACTGCTGACTGCCTTGCTTAACAAGATCGGCATAGTAGCTGTCCACCTCAACGTGCGCAGCGGAGCCGCTGCTGTCGGAACTGCCGGAATTGCCGTATTTATTATAGGAAGCATCGAAGCCGTAGAGAACGTTTTCTGCGCTCTGCTGCGTTGCCTCGCTGCCGCCGCCGCCCTGCGACCAGCTTGCATTCAGCTCGCTGAGCTCCATCCAATGCTTATAGCCTGCGCCGATAGCGGTGTTCTTGGAGCCGTCGGAGTACCTGAGCATGGTCTCCTCGTAGTGAACGTTCGTGGCGGGCAGGAAGGTGAGCTTGCACCATTCGTAGCGAACGCCCTCATTCCTATCGGGATCGCATTCGAGCAAAGCTCCGATCTCGAAATCACGGTCGCTATTCGGTAGCCTCCTGCACGGGAACCCTTGATTTTACTGGGGTTTTCGGGAATGCTTAACTGAATATTTTTCTTTGTTCTCCCCATCAGTTCTCCCCGTTTTCTGAGGTGCTGATGTTGAGATATTTGATGGAGACGTATCGAAGTGGTCATAACGAGAACGACTCGAAAGCGCTGAATGATTTTGGAAGCGGGCAAAGGAAAATTTCTATTATACATTGGAAAAACTTTGCCAGACACAATTGAATACTTGGTCTATTTCTCTCGCCAAAATCTCTCCTTTTTCCGAGAAACGTTCGGCGAGGTAAATATATGGAGAGTTGTCCGAGAGGTCGAAGGTGCAGCACTCGAAATGCTGTGTTCCCGCAAGGAACCCTGGGTTCGAATCCCAGACTCTCCGCCAAAGATAATGC
>CADBGC010000174.1 GCA_902794055.1 uncultured Eubacteriales bacterium
TGGATGATGATATCGATATCGGCGCCTTCGGCAACTTCCTTAACGAAGTTGAAGGGAGCATCGAGGTTCATGCCGAAGCGGAGCCACATGTGCGGGGGCATGAGCAGGATGCCGTCTGCGCCGGCTTCCTTAGCCTCGCGTGCCATCTCGATGGCCTCGTGGGTGTTTTCGCAGTTCAGACCGGAGATGATGGTCATCTTGTCGCCGCACTCCTCGGAGCAGATCTCGGTGACCCTTTTGCGCTCTGCGCGGGTAAGGCCGGTGATCTCGCCGGTGTGGCCGTTGCAAACGAGGCCTTCGATGCCCTGATCATAGAAGCTCTTTATCCAGCGGAGGTATGCGCGGAACTCGGGCTCGTTGATGGAGTAGTCCTCGTTGAGGGGTACGGATACTGCGGGAAAGATAGTTTTGAAGTTCTTGACCTTAGCCATTGTTTTGATCTCCTTTGGATTGATTTAATTTATTTTAGTTCTTTGTCACAGCTCTGTGTTCAACTGCCCTCGCGCGCCGGGCTGATGAGCTCAAGCCGTGCAATCATTTGCTTGTTGCACCTGTATTTTAATATACACGCCAGCACCTGTCAATAGGTTTTGGGGTGCCTGCAATATATTGCATACGCTCTGCAATAAGTTGCATAAGATGCTGTAATAGACCTGTTTTAAAGGATTTTTTGGTGTAAAGACTCTTTTGATAGAAGTGCGGTATTGCGCCAAATGCAGATATATGTTATAATATGTCCATACAAATGATTGCATAAAACGATAAGGAGAATTGCTATGGCAACTCTAAAGGACGTTGCAAGGCTCGCCTGCGTGGACGTGAGCACGGTGTCAAGAGCGTTGAACAATACCTCATACGTACATCCGGAGACCAAGGAGCGCATCTATGCCGCAGCCAAGGAGCTCGGCTACAGGCCGAACGTTATTGCGCGCGCCCTTCGTCAGGGCCGAAGCCATATAATCGGCGTTGTGCTGCCGAGGCTTCATCTTACCATCTTTTCCGAAATACTCCAGGGTATAGAGGAAGAGGCGCAGAAGCATGGCTATATGACCACGGTTTGCGTTACCGAGGACGATCACAAGGTAGAGAAGGACAGGCTGAACCGCCTGCGCGACAGCGGCGTGGACGGCATAATCATAGCGGCAACGGGGCGCAACGGGCGGCTTTTGAAGGATATCCGCGCAACGGGCGTGCCGGTGGTGCAGCTCGTTCGCCGCCAGGAGCTGGAGCTTTCAAGCGTTATCGCCGATTACGAGGCCTGCGGTCGGGATGCCGTCAATTTTCTATATGAAAAGGGCTGCAGAACGATCGGCCTGATAGCCGGCTCGCAGCATCTTAGCCCGTACCGCGGCCGCTATGATGGCTACAAACAGGCCGTATCCGAACTGGGACTCACCGAGATAACAGGCAGTTCCGAACGCGAGGTCAATTCCTTCGGCTATGGCTATGAGAGCAAATAAGGATAATGAGCCTCACGGGGCATCGCGTTGGCAGAATGCTTGAAACCACGATGACCTCTATGGAGATGCCCGCCTTCGATATGGGCTCGGCCTCGGCGCGTCTTATCATAAACTTCCTCGAATCCGACCCAAAGTTCAAGCCTTCGGAGCGGCATATAGGCTTTTCTTCCACTCTCGTTGAGAGGGAAACAACTTGAGCTATATTTAACTATCGGCGTTGCAATTCGCAGCCTTTGCGCTTATAATAATCGGGAACGCGCTCCAAACTCAGCGCAAATGCATAATTTAGGAGGCGAAAATGAACCGTATTCTTATCGTTGAGGATGAGCTTGCGATATCGGAAAGCTTGAAGAGCTTTCTTGAATCGGAGGGCTTTTTGTGCGATACCGCGCGAAGTCAGGCCGAATCGCTCGAACGCTATGAAAACGGCGAATACGACCTCGTTTTGATGGACGTTTCCCTTCCGGACGGCAACGGCTTCGTGCTCTGCTCCGTGTTCAAGCGCATCAAGGATACCCCTGTTATCTTTTTGACCGCTTCGGGCGATGAGCACAGCACCGTTATGGGCTTGGAGCTCGGTGCGGAGGACTATATCGCAAAGCCGTTCCGACCCCGTGAGCTTCTTCTTCGTATAAAAAACGTGCTTCGCCGCACGGGCAGGGCGCGCTCGGTTGTCGCTCTGGGAAACGTGACGGTCGATGCAGAAAAGGGTATTATAACAAAAAACGGTACGGAGATAAGGCTTTCCGCGCTCGAATATCGACTTCTTCTAACCTTTATAAACAATCGCGGAAAGGTGATGACCCGCTCCGCGCTGCTCGAGCATATCTGGGATGCGGCGGGTGATTTTGTGAACGACAACACGCTGACGGTCTATATAAAGCGCCTTCGAGATAAGCTTGAGGACGATCCCCAGTCGCCGGAGCTGATACTGACCGTTCGCAATCTCGGATATAAGCTCTCCGAGGATGAATAGGCTTTTATGGGTATCAAGCTTTTTAAAAACAGGGAAGTGAAGCGCTTTGTGCTTATCTCGGCCGCTATCGGCATTGTTGCCTGCGTTTGCGCATATTTCATTCACCCCGTTTGCTCCGCCGTATGTGCACTGCTTTCTCTTGTACTTATCACCGCATTTCTTATTTTCACCGCAAGGCGATATAGGAAAATGGCGGAGCTCTCAAACGAACTCGACAGGCTGATGAGCGGCGAAGAGGGGGTCGATCTTAAACGCTTCAGCGAGGGCGAATTCAGCATACTTGAAAACAGGCTTTCAAAGCTCGTGCTTTGTCTGCGCGATCAAACGGATGCACTTAAAAAGGACAAGCTCCTGCTTGCGGATGCCATCGCCGATATCTCCCACCAGATAAAAACGCCGCTGACATCCATCAATTTGCTTGCCTCAGCGCTTTCAAAGGAAGAAATGTGTGAAAATGCGCTGAACCGCGGCAAAACGCTTGCCGACATGCATTCGCAAATCGATCGAATGGATTGGCTCGTTTCATCCCTTTTAAAGCTCGCAAGGCTGGATGCGGATGCGGTGCAGCTCAATATGAAGAGCGTTCCGCTTACTGAGCTCATCGAGCTTGCCGTGTCGCCGCTTGATATAATGATGGAGCTTAGGGGTCAGCAGCTCGAGCTCGAAGCAAACGGCAGCGTTTTCTGCGATGCTTCGTGGACGGCAGAAGCTTTGATGAACATTATCAAAAATTGCTCCGAAAGCATGGGCGAGGGCGTTCTCGGTATATCCGCGTCCGAAAACCCACTGTATTCTGAAATAATCGTAACCGACGGCGGAGGCGGCATCGCCAAGGAGGATCTTCCGCATATTTTCGAACGGTTTTACAGAGGCAAGAATTCTTCGAGCAGCGGCGCGGGCATCGGGCTTGCGCTTGCAAGAAGCATAGTTATAAAGCAAAACGGAACAGTCAAAGTGGAGAACGCGCCGCGGGGCGGGGCAAGGTTCACCCTGCGCTTCTATAAGGGCACGGTTTAACTCGCTTTTCTTTGTAATGTGACTGAACTGTAATGAAACTGTCACGCGCCTGTCATCTTGACAGGCTATAATTATGCCGTAACAACGGGAATGGACTTCATTCCGGAAAAGAGGCAAGAATGGAATTATTGAAAGTTGAAAATCTGACCAAGGTTTACGGCAAGGGCGAAAACACCGTTCGCGCGTTGGACGGCGTGAGCTTTTCTGTTGAAAAGGGCGAGTTCGTGGCGATCGTCGGTCCCTCGGGCAGCGGCAAATCCACGCTGCTGCATATCCTCGGCGGTGTGGACAGACCCACGTCCGGCAGGGTGCTTCTGAACGGCACCGATGTTTACGCGAGCGGCGACGATAAGCTTGCCATCTTCCGCCGAAGGGAAGTGGGGCTTATCTATCAGTTCTATAACCTTATCCCCGTTTTGAACGTAACTGAAAATATGAGCCTTCCCGTGCTGCTCGACGGCAGGAGCGTGAATGAAGCGCGCCTAAAGGAGCTGACCGAAACACTGGGGCTCTCGGGCCGCGAAAAGCATCTTCCGAACCAGCTTTCGGGCGGTCAGCAGCAGCGCGTTTCCATCGGCAGGGCGCTTATGAACTCTCCGAGCATCGTGCTTGCGGATGAGCCCACGGGCAACCTCGATTCGAGGAACAGCCGCGAGATAATCGAGCTGCTTAAAAAGTTCAACAGGGAATACGATCAAACGCTCATCATAATCACGCATGACGAGAATATCGCGCTTCAGGCAAAGCGCATCATGGCGATCGAGGACGGGCGCATCGTGCGCGACGAGGTGCTTTCAAGATGAGCATTCTTTCAAACGTAACGATCAAAACGCTGAAGAAGAACCGCGTACGCACGCTGGTCACCATAATCGGAATAATCCTTTCAACAGCGATGTTCACCGCCGTGGCTTCAATAATCACAAGCCTGCATGATTTTGCGCTTCGCGGCGCGATCGTGAACGATGGAAACTACCACGCATTTTTGGAAGGCTGCGATGCCGATACGATCAAAGAAATGAACGGCGATGAGCGCGTTTCATTGAGCGCATGGATGGAACACCTCGGCTATGCGAATATCGGCTCGGAGAACGAGGATAAGCCCTATATATGCGTGCTCGGCGCAAACGATGCTTTCTTTAAAAATATGCCGGTTAAGCTGATAGATGGCAGGCTGCCTGAAAACGAAACCGAGCTCGTCGTATCGGAGCATCTTGAGTACAACGGCGGAGTTAAGCTGAAGATTGGTGAAACGATCGAGCTCAAGCTCGGTGAAAGGCGAACACTCGGTGCGGCGGCATATCAGAACGCACCATACGCCGGAGAAAGCGGAGAAGAACTGATCGCAGCCGAAACTGAGAGCTTCACTGTGGTGGGCATCATAATGCGACCATCGTTCGAAGAGTACAGCGCACCGGGCTATACCGCAATAGCGAGGAAAAACGCCCTCGATGGCGGCGCGGCGTACCGATACTATTTCAGAGTCGATTCCCCGGAGAAGAACCTCGAGCGGGTGCTGGACCAGCACGGGCTCATAACGGAGGTAGATCTTAATAACGAACTTCTGATGCTCGAAGGCGCAATTAGCAACGACTC
>CADBGC010000175.1 GCA_902794055.1 uncultured Eubacteriales bacterium
CCGAAGGACGCATCATTTGCCCGACAGGGCAAACATAATTGAAAACAGCAAGTCTTACGACTTGCTGTTTTCTTGTGTTATCCTACCGAAAAAGATTTTTTAGATTCTTAAGGATGGAGTTGAACCCCTGTAACCACATGCCGTCTTGGAAAACACAGTGTTCTACATTGTATTGTTCCGCTAATGTTGTAGTCGAAGTTCATCCGTGAAACAAGACATAACCGGAAATCGACTTTTGTTTTTCCAACAAAGAATTAGTTTTTATTGATCAATTCAAATCGGACAAGGGGGTTCGGATCGTAAAGGTTTTTCGTTTTCGATTTCCGTTTTGAACTTTTTTGACTTTTGTGTCCGGTTTGAATTCAGGAAACGATAGTCAGAAAACTCAAGTAAAACAAGCAAAAACAAAGAATCACCGTTTGTTGTCCAAACTCAGGTGGTTCAGATCCCGAACGGTGATTCAAAATCAAAAATGTGTGATAATTTTCACTTATCGTACTAAAATAATGTGATTCAGCTTGACTATCCACGGTTTCGATGTTAGAATAGCGGAATAAGGACGGTGATGAGTATGAAACGTTATGCAATCAAAGACCTGCTTCGTTGGAAAGAATCCAAAAGGAGAAAGCCTCTTGTCCTGCTCGGTGCAAGGCAGGTGGGAAAAACATGGCTGCTTGAGGAATTCGGCAAGACCTTTACTGACGGGTACGTTAAGATCAATTTTGATAAGGAGCCTGAGCTTCATCAGTTTTTTAAATCCACCAAGGATGTTAAGCGCATAATCCAGAACCTGGCGTTTGCTGTTGGGCGGCCGATCACTCAAAACACGCTTATCATTTTTGATGAGATACAGGAGTGCGAAGAAGCGCTCAACACTTTGAAATATTTTTGCGAGGATGCGCCCGAGTATTATGTTGCAAGCGCGGGCTCGCTGCTCGGTTTGATGTTTACCAAAGGCTTCCCTGTCGGCAAGGTTGATTTTTTGCGCCTTTACCCGATGACTTTTGAAGAATTTCTCGATGCAAACGGAGACCATAATCTCGTTGAGTAGTGATTAGCATCGAATTGCACATCAATTCGGTGTTTTGAGGAGGGCATGTAGTATGCTGTTTCAATTGATCGCCGAAGCCACGGAATGCGACTATAAGGAATCCGTTGAGATCAAAAAGCCGAAGAGCTGGCTCAAAAGCGTAAGCGCATTCGCTAACGGCATAGGCGGCACATTGCTGTTTGGCGTGGCCGATGAAAGAACCATCGTCGGTCTTTCGGACGCGCCGGCGGATGCGGAGAAGATATCCGAACTTATCCGTGAACGCATATCACCTCTGCCCGAAGTAAATCTTTCTGCCTTTGAAGAAAACGGCAAAAGCATTTTGGCGCTCAAGATCAAATCCGGCCGCAACACGCCGTATTACTATTCTGCCGATGGGATCAAGCAAGCTTTTGTTCGCGTTGGCAATTCCAGCGTTCCGGCACCCGATCACATTCTAAAAGAGCTTATTCTCAAGGGCAGCAATCAGACTTTTGATTCCCTGCCTACCGAGCACATGAAAGAGGAATACAGTTTCACGCTGTTGGAAGCAACGTATCTGCAGCGCACTCGGCTTCGTTTTGCCGAGAACGACTATCTCTCTTTCGGTCTCATCAGCCCCGACGGGCATCTTACTCATGCCGGAATGCTGCTTACCGATCAAAAATCGGTTTTCAACTCCCGCATCTTCTGTACCCGTTGGAACGGGCTTGATAAAACGTCCATTTTTGATGATGCCGTAGACGATAAAGAGTTCGAAGGCAACCTTATCTATCTGCTGCAAAACGCCGTTGATTTCATCAGGAATAATTCAAAGGTTCGTTTTGTTAAGGAAGCCACCGAACGGATAGATAAACCTGATTATGCGGAGCGAGCCTATACCGAGGCGCTTGTCAACGCACTGATCCACCGCGACTATATCGTTATGGGCAAAGAGATACATATCGATATGTACGATGACCGTCTTGAGATCGTATCCCCCGGCGGAATGTACGAAGGTAAACCCATACAGGACAGGGATATCGGCTCCATCGCTTCCGCAAGGCGAAATCCCGTTATTGCCGACCTGTTTCACCGCATGCGATACATGGAACGCCGCGGATCGGGCTTGAAGAAGATCCTTGAAGCTACGTCACAATTGCACGGATACACCGAGGAACTGAAGCCGCAGTTTCTTTCGACCGATACGGATTTCGTTGTGATTCTCAAAAATGTTAATTATAACTTAGGTGTTTGTGACCAAGTTACTGACCAGGTTAGTGACCAAGTTAGTGACCAGGTTGCTGACCAAGATATTGCGGCAAGAATCCTGCAATTCTGCGCAGTACCCAGAAGCAAGAAAGAGATATGTCAGCATTTGGGTTACTCCAATCTCACACACTTCACGAAGAAGTTCCTCTCGCCGCTGATAGAAAGAGGCGCCTTGTTGCCAACGGAGAAGAAACCAAGCAGCCGCAATCAAAAGTATGTTAAAGCATAGGATGTAAAGCTGCATTCACAGCAGCACCTCCATAGTCTTTATACCAAGGCTGGTGATTATGGCGTTATCCACCTTGCCCATCGCAGTTTTGCCTATAGTGTCCACAAAGTAGGTAAGGCGCTGTTTGTCGATCGTTCTTATCTGTTCGAGCAGTACGACCGAATCCTTCATAAGCCCCTTTGATTTGATCCGCACATGAGTGGGAAAGTATGTATTCAGCTTCGCACTTGTGATCGGTGCGATTATGGTCGTATTTGCGTATTTGTTGCCGATATCGTTCTGCAGAATGAGGACCGGTCGAATGCCGTCTTGCTCGCTCCCGATTATCGGCGCGAGATCCGCGTAATAAACCTCGGTCAGTTCCTCAGCCGGATCATACACAAGCAGACCGCGCTCCGTCATCTGCGTAAGCCCACGGTCAACGAGTTCTTTGCCGACAGCGGCATATTTCGGATCGGCTTCATTTCCGGTGGGAACGGAGCCCACGGTGTTCAGAACATACGCCCTTCCGATCCTTCCGTAATCGCTCACATCCCTGCAGAGAGTGAACTTATCGAGGTTGAAGGTAAGGTTGATAAGGCTTTTCTCGGTCGGATCCTCGAGCTTTGAAACGCCGACGAGGAATTGATCGGCTTCAAGCCTGTCGAAGCTGTCCATGCGCTTTGCGAGGTAGTTGAGCTCGTCGAGGTTCAAAAACCGGTCCCGGAGCAGCTCAAGCTCCTTCGGGCAATATACCTCGCTGACAAAAACCGACCTCGATGCGCTTATGCCCGATGGGGCGTTTATCTCGTTGAGCGAGCCCCGAAGCTCGTTTTCCGTTACGGGAAACTCAACATCCGCTGTAAGCTCGCCGTTTTTGATTTGAATTCTGATCATACCTTTCATCCTTTCTTATATCCTATAGCTCCAAGTCCGAACCTTCTTATAGCCATTGCGCTGCAAACAAGCTCGAAGATGCCGGGCGGCACAAGCTCCGTATCCGCAAGGTCGGCGATGGTCAGGTGCTTGGTTCCCGAATACAGATCCTTCGCACAG
>CADBGC010000176.1 GCA_902794055.1 uncultured Eubacteriales bacterium
CCCTGAATGATCTCCATGTTGTTGACGTTGAACGCGCCGATGGAGTAGCCGCCTTCATAGGCCTTTTTGAACATTTCGGTACTGGTTACGAGTGGCATAGGATGATCCTCCCAAAATCTTGTGTGTGTAGTATGAGGCTCGAAGAATGACGGGGAAGCGGTGAGACATGAGTGCACCGAAGCTCAACCCGAGCGCCAAACTCGATCCTGCTTTGTTCATTATATACCACAATGCGAATTAAATCAACCTCAAAATCGATATAATTTCCTTAATTTAATATTTTATTCCCCGAAAAGGCGGATAATACGCGAAACGGCGTGAAAATTCGACGGATCATTCATCCAAAACGGTTCCTATCCTGGCGTTTAAAAGCCCCTTCGGAAGATGATTTTTAATAACTCCATCCGAAAGCTTGCCGAAGCCGACGGGGAAGCTGCCGCAGCAAACGGGCAGGTATCGCGAGTACTCGCCGCGGATATCGAGAGCGGCATCCGTCTCGATCGTTTCTCCGCGAAGAAAAGCCGCGAGCTCGCCGCTCGAGCCCGAGAGCTCGATACGATTGCGGCAGCAAAAGCCGTGCGCCGCCATGAAGAAGGTGTGGGAAGGCTTGAGCCTGCCCTTTGTAAATTCTCCGATCTCAACACCAAGGGATACGGTGCGAAGCCTTAGTACGGAGGACGGAATATCGAACGGAGCATAAATCAGCCTGTCATTTAATGCATATAGGCTGTCGAACAGAACTCCGTTATCCTCGAGGATGCACACGCCCGAAAGAAAGTCCGAAGCGATGCGTTTTTGCTCGCTGCCGAGAGGGGCGAGCCACGGCGAAGCTCCGCCGCGCTTTGCGGGCTTTCGAGACAGGACAGAATCCTTATCATTTCCAACGATCGAAGGCTTGAACGCGGAAATAGTGTTGCAGTCACGCTGAAAGCTGCCGCTTTTTTCAAGCACCGCAACAAAATGCCCTTCGCCTGCGCAGGTATGGGGATAAAGGCGTTTTTGTGAAACAAGCGAATAATCGGAGTGCGCATCCAAAAATGCCTCGATCACGCCCTCGTTCTCTTCGGGCGAAAAGGTGCAGGTGGAATAAACGAGCCTGCCGCCATCGGCAACGCATTTTTCCGCGCTCTCAAGTATTGACTTCTGCCTTGCTGCGCATGAAACAACGTGCTCGGGAGACCATTCGGCTATCGCGGTATCGTCCTTTCGAAACAATCCCTCGCCGGAGCAGGGAGCATCCACAATAACCCTGTCGAAAAAGCGGGGAAGCGCATCGGCTATCACATCGGGATGCGCGCTTGTGACGGCTGCATTCACAACGCCGAGCCGCTCAAGATTGCGCGCAAGCTGCTTTGCTCTTGACGGAACTATCTCGTTTGAAAGAATGAAACCGCTTCCTCCAAGCCTCGCGGCTATTCCGCCGGACTTGCCGCCGGGAGCCGCGCAAAGATCGAGAACGCGCATACCGGGGCGAATATCCGCAGCCGCAATAACGCTCATCGCAGCGGGCTCCTGAACGTAGAAGAGTCCCGCGATATGGAACGGATGCGAGCCTATATGTGGAGCTTCTTCGCGAAGTATAAGCCCCTCGTCGAGTGTTGGGGATTGCTCGATTTTCCATGGGCAAAGCTCAATAAACCGCTCCTTGCTTATCTTGAGCGTGTTAATTCTGATTCCGCGCACGGGCGGCAGCTCGTATGCGGAGATGAATGCATCATACTCCGTGCCGAGCTGCGCCGCCATCCGTTCTTTGAAAGCCTCGGGAAGCGTTTTTACCATGCTTTGCCGTCCTTTTTAATGATTTCGTCACGCGAGCAGCTTCTCGGTGCTGTTCTCGGTGAACTGGGTGGTGTAGAGGTTGTAGTAATAGCCACGCAGCTTTAAAAGCTCCTTGTGCGTGCCGCTCTCGGTGATTTTTCCGCCGCGGATAACGAGTATCCTGTCCGCCGAGCGGATGGTGGAGAGCCTGTGCGCAACTATGAAGCTCGTGCGGTTCTTCAAAACCTCGCCGATCGCGCTTTGGATAAGCGCTTCGGTCTCGGTATCTATGGAGCTGGTCGCCTCATCGAGCACGAAAATACGCGGATCGGCAAGTATGACCCTCGCAAAGCTTATAAGCTGCTTTTGACCCGTGGAGAGTCTCGCTCCGCCTTCGCCGACCTCGGTATCGTAGCCCTTGTCGAGCGCGGTGATGAATTCATCCGCGTGAACGAGCTTCGCAGCAGCGATGACCTCTTCATCGCTCGCATCCTTTCTGCCGTAGCGGATATTATCCTTAATGCTTCCGCTGAAAAGATGTGGCGACTGGAGCACGTAGCCAAGCCTGTCCTGAAGCCAAAGCTGACTTCTCTCTCGGTAGTCTCTTCCGTCTATCAGGATCTCGCCGCTCGTGGGCTCGTAGAATCTGCAAACGAGGTTGACGATCGTGCTCTTTCCTGCGCCCGTTTCGCCAACGAGCGCGATCGTTTCGCCCTGCTTGACCTTGAGATCGAAATCCTTGAGCACCTGCTCACCACCCTTGTAGGCAAACGAAACGTTCTTGAATTCGACCTCGCCGAAAAGCTCCTCCCAGTTCTCGCGCTTGGGATCGAAGCAATCGCCGTATTTCGCGATGACCTCGGGAGAATCGGTGATATCGCAGGGAGTGTCAAGAAGCGATATCACGCGCTCTGCGCTCGCCTGTGCGCTCTGCATCTCGGCGAATATGCCCGCAAGCTGCTGCATGGGGTCGAAAAGATTGGTGGTGTATGAGATAAAGGCCGTCAGCGCGCCGAGTGTCATAGTGGCACCGAATATTGTGGGTGCAATAACGGTCTTTCCGCCCGCATAAAGCGCGATAGCGGTGGCGATGGAGCCGAGGGTCATAACTATCGGTGTGAAGATACCCGAGAGTATCGCCGCCTTGATCGAAGCCTTCTTCATGGTTTTGGCTTCGCTCTTGAATTCATCGAAGTTTCGATCCTCGCGAACGAGCGTTTTGGTCGTAACAGCGCCCATTATCCCCTCATTGAATGCACCCGTAATGCGCGAATTCTGCTTGCGCACTATGCGATGCTGAGCGAGTATCTTCCGCTGAAAATAAACGCTTACAACGGCGAGCGGGGGAAGCACGATAAGCACAAGCAGACCGAGCTTCCAGTTCATCGAAAGCAGGAATATGATGCATCCGATTATAAAGCCGCCCGACCAAAAGATATCCGTCACGCTCCATGCGATCATCTCACTCAGACGCGGGATGTCGCCAACCATGCGTGCCATGATGTAGCCGACCGCGGTTTTATCGTAATATGAGAACGAAAGCTCCTGCAGCTTTTTGAAGGCATCCTCGCGAATATCGAAGCTCATGCGCATCTCGAGCTGCCCGCAGAACAGAATGAAGCCGACAATGGATGCGCCTTGGACAACAACGAAAAGCAGGTAAACAAGGGCGAACGGAACTATATCTCCAATGCCGCTCTCGCCCTTAACTATGATCTTGTCTATTGCATACCTTGTGAGCTGTGGGTAAACAAGATCGATAAAGGCAGTAACAAGCATAA
>CADBGC010000177.1 GCA_902794055.1 uncultured Eubacteriales bacterium
CTTTGTTTCCGAGTACTTTGGCAGCGAAAACAGGCAGCCCACGATGACCGAGCTGCGCGTTATCGACACCTATTGGTCGGATCACTGCCGCCACACCACCTTCAATACCGAGCTGAAAAACGTTGAATTTGATGATAAAAAGGTCGAAAAGGCGTTTGAAGGCTACCTTGCGCTCCGAGAAAAGCTCGGCGTTAAAAAGCCCGTTTGCCTTATGGATATCGCGGTGATCGCCGCAAAGGCGCTCAAGAGAAGCGGCGATCTTAAAAATCTTGACGAATCCCGCGAGATCAACGCCTGCACCGTGCGCGTGAATATCGAGGTAGACGGCAAAGAGGAGCCCTGGCTGCTGCTCTTTAAGAACGAAACGCACAACCATCCCACCGAGATAGAGCCCTTCGGCGGCGCGGCCACCTGCGTTGGCGGCGCGATACGCGATCCCCTTTCGGGCAGAAGCTACGTTTACCACGCCATGCGCGTTACCGGCGGCGCCGATCCCCTGCGCCCCATTTCCGATACCATCAAGGGCAAGCTTCCGCAGAGGAAGCTCGTTACCACCGCCGCGCACGGCTACAGCTCCTATGGCAACCAGATCGGCCTTGCGACGGGTCTTGTGGACGAAGTCTACCACGACGGCTATCTTGCCAAGCACATGGAGATAGGCGCGGTCGTGGGCGCGGCTCCGGTGAAGAACGTTCGCCGCGACGAGCCCCTTCCCGGGGACGTGGTGATCCTGCTCGGCGGAAGAACCGGCAGGGACGGCTGCGGCGGCGCGACGGGTTCGAGCAAATCGCACGACGAAAGCTCCCTTGCAAGCTGCGGCGCGGAGGTGCAGAAGGGCAACGCGCCCGAGGAAAGGAAGCTTCAGCGCCTGTTTATGAATCCCGCAGCTTCCACACTCATCAAATGCTGCAACGACTTCGGCGCGGGCGGCGTTTCTGTGGCGATCGGTGAGCTTGCGGACGGGCTTGAGATCGATCTGAATGCCGTTCCGAAGAAATATGCGGGTCTTGACGGCACCGAGCTTGCGATAAGCGAATCGCAGGAGCGCATGGCGGTTGTCGTTGCCCCCGAGGATGCGGAAAAATTCCTCGCTCTTGCACACGGCGAAAACCTCGAGGCCACGGTTGTTGCAAGGGTCACGGGCGATCGGCGCATGGTCATGAAGCTGAACGGCGAGAGGATCGTGGATATCTCAAGGGATTTCCTTGATACGAACGGCGCAGGCAAAAAGACCTCTGCCCGTGTGGCTTCCCCGACTGAGATCAAGAAAAACGAAATCGAAACCGCAAAGGGCTTCAAAGCGAAGCTCGAGGCGCTTGTTTCCGATATCAATATCTGCTCCCGTCAGGGCCTTTCCGAGATGTTCGACTCCACGATCGGCGCAGGCACGGTGCTCATGCCGTTCGGCGGCAGAAACATGCTCACTCCCCCGCAGGCGATGGCGGCAAAATTCCCCGTCCGCACGGGTGAAACGGACGACTGCTCCGTTATGAGCTACGGCTTCGACCCCTATCTTTCCGAAGCCGATCCCTATGCGGGCGCGTATTGCGCGGTCATTTCTTCGGTATCGAAGCTCGCCGCGACCGGCGCAAGCATCGAAAACTGCTGGCTCACCTTCCAGGAGTATTTCGAGAAGATGAAGAACGAGACCTCATGGGGCAAGCCGCTTTCGGCGCTGCTCGGCGCACTCGATGCGCAGATGGGCTTGAAGCTTGCGGCTATCGGCGGCAAGGACTCGATGAGCGGCAGCTTTGAAAGCATATCCGTTCCGCCGACGCTCGTTTCGTTCGCCGTTTCGGCGGACAAGGCAGAAAACATCGTTTCACCCGAGTTCAAGGGCATCGGCACTCGCATAATGTATCTGCCCGCCGAAAAGGACGAAAACGGGCTTCCGAAGATCGAGAGCGTTCGCGCGAATATCGAGCTTGCGACCAAGCTTTTAAGGTCGCATCGCGCCTTCTCCTGCTGGGCTGTCGATAAGGGCGGCATCATGGAGGGCATCTTCAAGATGGCGATAGGCAACGGCATCGGCTTTGAGTTCGATAAGGAGCTGAAGCTTACCGAGGGCGAACTCTTTGCCCGCGATTACGGTTCCTTCATACTCGAGACCCCCGGCTGCGGCGACTGCGGCGAGGCGGTCGAGGGCGACGACAGGCTCGTTCTTCTCGGAAAAACCACCGAGGGGCTCGACATTCGCTTCGGCGATGAAGCCGCGCCCATCTACAGCCTGTATAAGCTGTACGACGAAAAGCTCGAGAGCATTTACCGCCATAAGACAGCCGATGCTTCCCCCGTTATGCCTATAAACTGCATAGTGAAGAGCCCGAAGCACCGCGTTTCAAAGGAAAACGCGCCGCTTATCGCAAACGGCGAAAAGGCGAAGCCGAAGGTTCTCATCCCCGTTTTCCCCGGCACGAACTGCGAGATGGATTCCGCCAGAGCCATGCGCCTTGCGGGCGCTGATGCCGAGATAATGGTTATAAACAACCTTTCCGCGAAGGATATCGAGGAATCGGTCAAGGCGTTCTCGGATAAGCTGAATAAAAGCAATATCCTCTTCATCCCCGGCGGCTTCTCCGGCGGCGATGAGCCCGAGGGCAGCGCGAAGCTGATAACCTCGTTCATGCGCAACAACCGCGCTGCGGATGCAATAATGGAGCTTCTTGATAGGCGCGACGGCCTCATTCTCGGAATATGCAACGGCTTCCAGGCGCTTATCAAGCTCGGTCTCGTGCCCTTCGGCAGGATCGTTACCGCAAGCGATAATGCGCCCACGCTGACCTACAACACCATCGGAGTTCACCGCTCCCGCCTCGTGCATACGCGCTGTTGCTCGAACCTTTCGCCGTGGCTGATGCACCGCGAGGTTGGGGACGTTACCCTCGTTCCCGTTTCGCACGGCGAAGGCCGCTTCGTTTGCAGCGAAGAGCTTCTTGCACAGCTCGTTGCAAACGGGCAGGTCGCAACGCAGTACTGCGACGATTACGGCACGCCTTCGATGCGCACTTCGGTGAACCCGAACGGCTCGGTCATGGCAATAGAGGGCATCACCTCGATGGACGGCCGCGTGTTCGGCAAGATGGCGCACAGCGAGCGCTGCGGGCAAAACCTTTATAAAAACGTTCCCGGTGCGGACGATTTCTCGATCTTCCGCGGCGCGGTGGACTATTTCGTTAAATAATCCTAAAAATATATTTTTGCGCAGCCTTTATTTAAGCTGCGCAAAGGTGTATAATAAAGCAATTTATACCAATATTCGCGATAATGGGAGGAAAAACCTTGAGCGCAACGATCATTGACGGCAGAAAAATAGCAAATGAGGTCTACGAGGAGCTGAACGGGCGAATTGCGGAGCTGAAGAAAAAGGGCGTAATCCCCCGCGTTGCCATTGTTGAAGTGGGCGACGACGAGATGAGCAAGCGTTACGTTTCGCTCAAGGAGAATGCCGCCATCCGCCTCGGCATGGAATGCGTTACCTATCATCTTGT
>CADBGC010000178.1 GCA_902794055.1 uncultured Eubacteriales bacterium
ATGGCGCGGCGAACAAGGTCGCTTCTTCCGAGCGAATAGCCCGCAAGATCGCGAACTATCTGCATTACCTGCTCCTGATAGACCATGCAGCCGTAGGTGTTTTCAAGGATGGGGCGCAAAAGCTCGGTTTCATAATGAACGCTTGAAGCGTTCTGCTTGCCCTCGATATAGCGCGGGATCTGATCCATCGGACCGGGACGGTACAGCGAGATACCCGCGATAACGTCCTCAAGGCAGCTCGGCTTCATCTGCATCATGAAGCTCGTCATGCCCGGGGATTCAAGCTGAAAAACGCCCACGGTTTCGCCCGAGCTTATGAGGTCGTAAACGCGCTTATCATCGTATTGGCAGTTGGAAAAATCGGGCGGAGTTTCCCCATTTGCCCTTATAAGGTCGAGGCAGTCGCGGATAACGGTCAGAGTGCGAAGCCCGAGGAAGTCCATCTTGAGCATTCCAAGCTCCTCAAGCTCGGTCATGGTGAACTGCGTTGTTATCGATTCATCGTTTCTTTGAAGCGGAACAAGCTCCATAGTCGGAAGCGAGGAAATAACCACGCCCGCAGCATGGGTGGAGGTGTTTCTCGGAAGCCCCTCCACCTTCATCGAAAGGTCGATTAGCTTATGCACCTGCTCGTCGGTATCGTAGAGCGTTTTAAGCTCCGGAACGCTCTCGAGCGCGGCCTTGAGCGTTATTCCCAGCGTTTGCGGAACAAGCTTTGCGATCCTGTCCACCTCGTTCAGCGGAACGCGCAGTACGCGGCCTACGTCGCGCACCGAGCCCCTTGCCGCCATTGTGCCGAAGGTGACTATCTGGGCAACGTGATCGCTGCCGTACTTTTCCTTGACGTATTCTATGACTTCCTGCCTGCGTTCGTAGCAGAAATCCACGTCGAAATCCGGCATGCTGACCCTTTCCGGGTTCAAGAATCGCTCGAAAAGCAGATTGTATTTTATGGGGTCGATATCGGTTATGCCCATCGTGTACGCCGCGATCGAGGCAGCGCCGCTGCCCCTGCCCGGGCCGACCTCAATGCCGTTTGTTTTGGCAAAGCGGATGAAGTCCCAAACGATGAGGTAATAATCCACGAAGCCCATCTTCGTGATAACGTCCAGCTCGAAATTCAGCCTGTTCCAATGCTCCTCACTCGGCTCGCCGTAGCGCCTTATCATGCCCTCGGAGCAGAGTTTTTTGATGTATTCCTCGTTGTTCATTCCGTCCGGCGCGGTGAAGCCGGGCAGATGCCTTTTTCCGAATTCGATCTTGAGATCGCATTTTTCGGCGACCTCGGCGGTGTTGAAAACGGCCTGCTCATAGCCGTGCATGCGCTCGAGCATCTCCTCCTCGGACTTAACGTAGAATTCCTCGGTCTGCATGCGCATGCGGTTCTCTTCATCCACAAAGCGTCCGGTTTGAACGCAGAGCAGCACGTCCTGCGCCTCGGCATCCTCTTTTTTAACGTAATGCACGTCGTTCGTGGCAACGGTCTTGATGCCAAGCTCCTCGGCGAGCTTAGCAAGGCGCGGCAGCACCACAAGCTGCTCGGGAATGCCGTGGTTTTGAAGCTCGATATAGAAGTCATCCCCGAAAACGCCCTTGAGGCGCAGCGCAAGCGCCTTGGCTTCGTCGTACTGGTTCATCAGAAGGTACGATGGTATGTCGCCCGCGAGGCAGGCGGATAGGCAGATAAGCCCCTCGCTGTGCTGCTCAAGCAGATCATAATCTATCCTCGGGCGATAGTAAAAGCCGTCCACAAACGCGATGCTGGACAGCTTGATAAGGTTTCTGTAACCCGTTTCGTTTTTGCAAAGCAGAATAAGATGCGCATTTTCGCGCATGCCTGTCTTGTCCGCGATGGTTTTTGGGGCAACGTATGCCTCCATGCCGATGATGGGCTTGATGCCCGAGGCGGTGCATTTTTTATAGAATTCGATCACACCGTACATATTGCCGTGATCGGTTATGGCAGCGGAGCTCATTCCAAGCTCCTTTACGCGCTCCACAAGCTCGCTTATCCTCGCTGCGCCGTCGAGCAGGCTGTATTCGGTGTGTACGTGCAGATGTGTAAAGCTCATTCTTCGTTTCTCCAATCATTCTCTTCGTTCTCAAGCTACGGTCGTTTCAAATCAAAAGCCAAGTGCAGTCCTGCTAATTGTTTATAATTCTTCCTCGTATCTCCTCCGCCGTTTTTTGAAGCTTTTTAAGGCGATAATTCACCGCCGAGCGCCCCATATTGAGCTCATCGGCAAGATCGGTAAGCGAAAGCTCGGGATTTTCAAGCCTCGCCTCGGCAACCAACATCAGCTCGTCGCCAAGCGCCTCCGCGCCGAGCGTTTTCAAAACCAGCTCAATATCCTCCGCCTGCTTTTGCGCGGTGGCACAGACCCTGTTCATATTCGCATTGGCGCAGTTCACGTATCTGTTTGCGGTGTTGTTCGCCTGCTTTATTATGCGCTCGTTGCTCACAAGCATCATCGCCTCAGAAGCGCCGATGAAGGCAAGCAGATCCTCAAGCTTTTCGCCCTCTTTTACGTATAAAACGATGCTGTTCTTGCGCTTGGATCTGTTAGGAGCGATGCCGCATTGAGCGAGTATCTCTGCGGCCTCATCGGCAAGAAAACCGCTGTTTATAACGAATTCGATATGGTACGCCTTTTCGGGATCGGACATCATGCCGCAGGCAAGAAAGAGCCCTCTTATGAATGCCCTTCTGCCTGTATCGGTCGATGCCGCATCCTTCGGAACGGATGGAGCAAAGGCCCTCTCACCGTGCTCGTCCACGCTCATCATTCCAACCGACTGCATGAAATTCTCTATGCCCTCTCCGAAAACGATGAGCTCGATATTGTTTGCGTTCAACCGCTCGTGCTGAACCTCGGAGATGCTGCATTCAAGCGAAAAATACTGCGCACAAAGCTTTGCGCAAAGCTCGATCGCCTCCCTGCTTTTAAGCGAAAAATGCACCCCCCAGCTTCGTTTTTGGGGCACAAATTTAAGCGAGCCTATACAGAGCGTAAAGGCGCACAAAAGCGCACGCGCATCCTCAAAGCGCCTGATCTTCAAGGTGGAAAGCTCGGCTTTTACCTTGGTTGTGAATGAATCGGTTTTTTCCGAGACCTTTTTTGCCATCGATTCGTTTTTATCAGTGCGATAGCCTACAATAAGCTGGTCGACAGTGCCATAGTTCAGACCCAGCTGCTGCTTGTGGTTGAACCTCAAGACAGGGTTGGTGACCGCCGTGATATCCATTGGGGTCGAGAAGAGCATTGCCTCGCCGCCCAGCCAGATGAAAAACGCGGTGTTATTCACGATAAGATATCCCGGGTCAATCACCCAGTTGTCGATACCCGAAACGATCTCCGTCTGCCAGCAAACGAAATTGTCAGACGCCTCAAAATCATCAAAATACGGCTCGTCGTCAGTCACGACGATGACATCGCACAAGGTCTTGAATGTCACTGGCGTGGCCCATCCCGACT
>CADBGC010000179.1 GCA_902794055.1 uncultured Eubacteriales bacterium
CGGCATCCATAGCACCCGCTGATTATCACGGCTCCGAGATAGCTTTCGGCTACAGAACGGTTGAATTCGATGGCGCTCAGAGAACCGTGCTTGCGCTCGTTATCCGCGGCACAAACGGCACCCTTGCAGAATGGGCCAGCAATTTCGACATTGGCGATGCATCGACCTTTTATTCAACGAGCGAATGGACAAACTATCGTCACCACAAGGGCTTCGACGTTACGGCGAACAGGCTTATGTCCATCGTGAACAGCTATATCAATCACCATGGACTGGATCGCTCCACCCTCACCTATTGGGTAACCGGTCATTCGCGCGGCGCCGGCATAGCCAATATTATCGGTGCAAAGCTTGAGCGCGAGGGCAAGCGTGCCTTCACGTACACCTTTGCCGCACCGAACACCGCCCGCATCTCAAACAGCGAGGCGCTCAGCTACCGCAGCATCTTCAATCTTGTCAATACCGACGACCTCGTGTGCTACCTGCCCATGGAGGGCTGGGGCTACACCAGATACGGCCGCACCGCAAGGCTGAGCCTTGCCGCAAACTACGAGCACGAATGGGAGCAGCTCACGCATATCTGGGATTACAACCCCGATACCATCGGTATGGACAACACCGTTTATGAGCTCACAAACGTCGTTCACGGCGACCCCAACGTTGAGTGCCATCGCTACACCTGCTCCTGCCACGGCGATGGATCGAGCAACAATATCACCATCCGAAACCGCGGAATGAGCCGCAACAGCCGCGAAACGGCGATCGCAAAGATACCCGTGAACGCGCTGCCCTTCTGCCGCATCACCCGCTATGACGGTTGGTTCATCTTCGGATGGGATTTCGAGGTCTGCCAGACTCCCGCATACTTCATGCAGGTGCTTGCAGCCAAGATGGGCGGAGAGATCAGCAATTACAGATTCGTGGTCGAGCTTGATATGGCAGGCAGATATGAGGCCGCCAAGGCCGCGATAGTACGCTCCGCTATAAGCGGAATTGAGCATCCGCATTATACGGAGAGCTACTACGTGATCGCAAACAACATCGGCGCAAATCTGTTCAACTGACGAAGCCGAAGGGCGCAGAAATACTCCGCCGACAATCGCGCTTTCGCTCGATAAGCTCCCTATTTGCTCTTGAATACGCCTGCCTTTGAAGGGCGAAGCCGAATGCAAACAGATGAATCTTCAAAAGCCGCTCAAGCCGTGCTATATGCTCGGCCTGAGCGGCTTTTTGCAGCAGTCCCGATATTTCGGCAAGCGCACGATTCTGCGGGGCGACAGGGGGGATGTGAGGCAACTCTACGGCGCGTAGGTTGATTTTTCGCCGCTTCTGCTGTATCATCACGGTATAAAGGAGGATGGATCATGGATAGATACGTTACCGGCGCGATGATAAAGCGCCTTCGTGAAAAATGCGGCATTACGCAGGCGGAGCTTGCGGGAAAACTGAAAGTTGGCGATAAGGCGGTCAGCAAATGGGAAACGGGGCGCGGCTACCCCGATATTTCGCTTATCGAGCCGCTTGCCGCCGCGCTCGGCGTTTCGGTGATAGAGCTTTTCGCGGGGCAGGATATTGTGAACACGAACCGTGCCTTCAATATGCTGCGCTCGAAGTTCTATGCTTGCCCGATATGCGGAAACATAATCTTCGGCACGGGCGAAGCGGTTGTAAGCTGCTGCGGCCTCACCCTGCCGGCGCTTGAAGCCGAGGATGCGGACGAGGCGCACACGGCGAGCATCGAGCGCGTGGAGGATGAATACTACGTTTCTCTTGAACACGAGATGAGCAAAACGCATAATATCTCCTTCATCGCTGCGATACGGGACGATGGCTTTGAGCTTATAAAGCTCTACCCTGAGGGCGGCGCCGAAGCCCGATTTAAGATCAGAAGAACTAAGCATATCCTCTATTACTGCAATCGGCACGGATTGTTTAAAATGAAGCTGAAATGAGGTGCATTTTGCATAATCGGATAAAAGAAAAAACGGCAGCTTCAAGCCGTTTTTTATTATGTGCTCATTCTTTTGATGATAGTTTTGAGAAGCTCAAGGTCATCGCCTCCAAGCCGCGAAATCATTTCGGCGACAGGCTCAAGCTGCTTTTCGCTGCGCTCGCCAAAGAGCAGATAATCGGCGGAAACATCGAGCGCACGGCAGATATTGACGAGGTTTTCGGGGCGCACCGCCTTCTTTCCAAGCTCTATGCTCGAGATTGATTGGATGCTGAGCTCCACCGCCTCGGCAAGCTCCTTTTGTGTCATATTCAGCTCCTTGCGCCGCTCATATATGCGGTTGCCAAGTTCAAAAAGCAGGTTGTTTTTACTCAAAATATCACCTCATATTTATTATAATTGAAACTCCGTTGTTCGATTAAATTATAATTTAACTATATTGACAATATTAAATCAAAGTTGTATAATAAGGCTGACGAATATGTATTACGGAAATGCAAAAGAGTGTTTCGCAATAATACTTTAGAATGTAGCATACTATTCAAACTATTTTGGGGGTACATAATATGAGATCAAAGCGGAAACCTAACATTTGGTTATGGGTTTTGGGTTGGATTCTAATTTTTCCAATTCCATTGACCATTCTGATGCTTCGCAAGCGTGATATGAAGCCACTCACGCAATACGGCATCATAGGTGCTGCATGGATATTATTCATCATATTTGCTTCTTCCCATAATTATGGAAAAAACTTCAATGATGCAACGAAAGAAGTTGATCGCACTATCCCGCAACAGACCAACACGCAAACTCAAAGCACTCCGACAGTCCGGCCAACAAGTAAGCTAACTCCAAAGCCTACCCCAACTCCGGCGCCCACTCCTGAACCAACGCCGACACCTACGCCAATGCCCACGCCCGGGCAAAAACGCAGTTTCAAAGTCGGTATTTCGCGGCAACGCACGGATAACAACGGAACGCAGGTTGGCAGTAATTGGTCTTATTATTATGAACTGAACGAAAAAGAGCTGAAAAACGGTTCGTCATGTTCGATATCCGCATGGGATACTATTACCTTATATGCAAAGCATGCCGAGAATGACGGAAACCCCGATGTTGGCGAAAAAACTATGAGTTATACCGTTACAGAAAGCGATGTCGCAAATGGCTTCACCATCGAAATGAATCTTTCGGTTACCGAAAACGGCGGACGTTACAGCGGAAAGTCAGCTGATTTTATAGTAAAGCTTAAATTCACCCCGCAAGGATAAATCAAAACCACCGGTTGTTTATCAGCCGGTGGTTATTGATATGGATTTATTTAACTTCTTACTCCTCGCCGTTTCCGCTGTTTTCGGCGGCATCGGTCTCGGGAGCCTCGTTGGATGCGTTTTCCGCATTCTCGCTTGGCTCGTCATCGTTATGCGGCGCGAGCGCAACGCTTGCAACGCGGTGGTCGCCGTCTATGCGCATAAGGCGAACGCCCTGCGTGTTTCTCGAGATCA
>CADBGC010000180.1 GCA_902794055.1 uncultured Eubacteriales bacterium
TTTTGTAGCCGCCGCTGTAGCTTACGGTGTTTGAATAAAAGTCGAAGCCGGAAACGGTCAGCAAAAGCCTATTGGGACTGTAAGCATAGTAAGAAACACCAATCGAAACGTCATTATAAATGGAGGAGCCGTAGGATGCGAACACAGGCTCGCCGTTTTCATATCTTAAGCATTTGTATTTCAGAACGTTCAAGGAAACAGTGCTTGGAAGCGTAACGTTACCGTCAAAATAGAACTTCATTTCGCTGCTCGCATCATGCAGCGTTCCGGTGGAATATGCACCAAAGGAGATGGTATAGGTTCCGTCGGCCTCAAGAACGATGCTCTTTTCGGTAACGAGCTCGCCGTCCGTGGGGATGTCGGTGGGTTCGGGAGTGGGAGTGGGAACGGGCGTAGCCGTTGGAACGGGAGTCGGAACGGGAGTGGGCTCGTTGGGATCCACAGCTGCATTGAAGAAATCGACTTGGAAGGCGCAGTTTACGCTGTTGCCGCTTCTATCCTTGACACCGTTGATCACAACGGTGTAAACACCCTCATACTTGGTGATGCCGTCGGGCCTGAAGATAAGGCAGGTGCCGGAGCCGATGCCGCCGGTACTGACGGTCAGATACTTGCCGCGGTTGCCGGTATCCTTGCAGGTGCTGTCCAGCGTCCAAACGGTGCTGTCGCTGTCCCTGGTTATGGTAACGGTGATATCTTGCTCGTTGAGATCGCTGTATTTGGAACGGTCGAAGCTGACACTCCAAGCGGTGTTGCTGTCGAAACCGTCGGTATTGTTCGGGAAATTACCGCTGGAGGGCCAGGAGATAAAATCGTATGCGCCGGGCGTTGCGCTCGAGTCAAACACCTTTTCGCAGGTATATTTACGATAGTTTGAATCGGATCTTTCGGCATATCCGAAGCCGATCTTGCCCATCTCGGGGTTGAGCTGCCAGCGGCGATGACCGACTCTGCTGATATTGCCGGAGTCGCTGTCGTTCATAAAGCCGTCGGGCGTTCTCGTCAGATCCCTGCCTGCGTAGAGATTGCTCGATCTGGAGGCTTCGTACCCGAGGCTGAAAAACTCGTCCGTCATGCCTTCGGGCTTGCTTGATGCGGGCGGTGTGTGATTAAGAGAGGGCAGACATGCCTGAAGCACCGCGCCGTACTGAGCGTTTTGGCAAAGCCCAGCATCGAGCGCAACGGGCGTAAGGCCGCAGATCTGCCTGAGCGCGTTGAGCCTGTTGAGCGTTATGTTCAAAACCTCTTGAGTCAGCTCACCAGTAGTATAGGGGTTATAAGTTGGCGCCGTAACGAAAACGTTCGAGGGCATGGTGGTCGGGTTATCGCGCAGAAGCTGATATATCTCCTGCTTGGAAAGTTTGGCGATGGAAGGCAAGCCGCTGTTCATATAAACGGTATCGCGCAAGGCCTCATCCTGCACCTCTTGAACCGTGAGCTCGCTGCCGCTGTCAACGGCTTTTGTGTCGAGCTGCTTTGCATCGGCGATGCTAACGCGGAATAACGGCATCATAAACGCGAATACCATTACAGCGCAGATCATCAGAGACAGAGCTTTTTTCATAGTGTTTCTCCTTCGTGTTTCAAAATAGATTGCAGCGGAACAACGCTTCATGGAGCTGCGACGACAGGTACATAATAATTATATCACTAAAGCATAAAACATCAATATGAAAATTTTGAGCATTTTGTGTCAAAAAACAAACAGCATCGCGCCCCGCCGAAGCGCTCGATCGATGCAGCCGCGGCGGGGCACTTAAAGGCGTATTGGATTTTGCCGTGCGAGGATGAAAGAGGGGGAGATCAAAGCATTATGCACACAAGCCCCCGGCAGCCCTCGTTTACCATTCTTGTTATAGCATCACGAAGCTTCATCTGCACCTCTGCGGGCAGCCTGCCAACCTTGCCGGCCATGCCGTCCTTTACCATTTCGTAGAGTGATTTACCGAAGATATTGGTGCTCCAAAGCTCCTCGGGGCTGCGCTCGAATTTTTCCATAAGATACTGCACAAGCTCCTCGCTTTGCTCGGCGGTGCCAACGAGCGGATTTACCTCGCTCTCCACGTCCACACGGATAATATGCAGCCCACTCGAATGCGCCCGCAGCCGCACACCGAACCTTGAGCCCTGCTGCACTATCTCGGGGTCTTCAAGCCGCATTGCATCCATCTCGGGCGGCACGAGCCCGTAGCCGGTCTCCTCGGCAGCCCGGAGTGCGCCGGCAATGCGGTCGAATTCCTTCTTAGCCCGAACGAAATCCTTGAGCGAAGAGATAAGCTGCGCTTCATCCGCTATCTGATAGCTGCATTCCTCGCTCAGTATTCGATAGAAAACGTCGTCGTTCGGTGTAAGGCGGTAGCTTGCGCTGCCCGAGCCAAGGCTTAGCGAGAGCTGCTCGATCGGGCGGAAATCCTCTGTATCGGCAAATGCCTTCCCTATCAGCGAGGCATCGCGCATTTTATTAAGCTCGCCCATAATTCCTCGCATTCGGTCGATAAGCCCGCCCATGAGAGGATGCTCGGCTCCAAGCGCCTTGATCCATTTGGGCAGCTCTATGCAAACCTCGCCGAGGGGGAACTCCATCAGTATGCCCTCAATAAGCGCCTCCGCATCCTGCTTCGTCATCGCCATAACGTCCAGAGCTCGCACGGGCAGAGCGTATTTCTCCGAAAGCGAAGCAGCGAGCGCCTGTGCATTCTCACCCGTTGGGTCGGTGCTGTTTAAAAGCACGATGAACGGCTTTTCCGTGCCTCGAAGCTCGCTTATCACGCGCTCCTCGGCCTTTTCATAGCTCCCTCGCTCGATGCCGGTTATGCTTCCGTCCGTCAGAATAACGATGCCGATAGTTGAATGCTCGGTGATGACCTTCCTTGTGCCAAGCTCCGCCGCTTCGTCGAACGGGATGTCGTAGTCGTACCAAGGAGTGCGCACCATTCGCGGTGCCTCGTCCTCAATGCCGCCCAAAGCGCCGTCGATCATATAGCCAACGCAGTCCACCATCCGCACCCGCAGCTCAGCGCCGTCATCGCCGATGCTGATGGAAACGGCCTCGTTCGGAACGAATTTCGGCTGCGTGGTCATAACCGTTTTGCCGCTGCCGCTCTGGGGCAGCTCGTCTATAACGCGCTCTTTTGCAAACTCGTTTTCGATCCGATCGAGCACGATAAGATCCATGAAGCGTTTGATAAAGGTCGATTTTCCTGTCCGAACGGGACCCACCACGCCAACGTAAATGTCTCCGCCCGTTCTCGTTCTTATGTCACGGTAGATCTCCGTGCTCCTGCTGATTCCCATAGAAATGCTTTACCTCCGATAAGTTTTTCGGCTTGATACTTCCGTTTGGGAAAA
>CADBGC010000181.1 GCA_902794055.1 uncultured Eubacteriales bacterium
CCGAATACGTTGAAACTGGCTTATCCGCCTTATCGCTCAGATTCACAAGCTCAAGAAGATAGCGCACCCTGATCCTGCGGCGCTTAAAATAAACACCCGCCGCCGCAGCCCAGTAATTGAGGTTTCTTCGACCGGTCAGGCTCTCATAGAGCGCAAGCTCCTGCGGAACGTAGCCTATCTCGTCCTTTCCGATATTTTCAAAATGAACGCTGCCGCCATCCGGCTTTTCTGCGCCCGCTAAAATGCGAAGAAGCGTGCTTTTGCCCGCTCCGTTCGCACCCACTATGCCCACTATCTCCCCTCCCTCAACGGATAGGCAAAGCGGCCCCAAAACCTGTTCGGGGCCGTAGTGTTTTTCGATATTTTCGATCGTTATTCTTGCACGATCCATATTATCCATCGTTTAAGTTTGCTGTTGAAGCCCATCAGAACATAAGCGCAAGCATCAGCTTCATCATAACGCCCGAAAGGTTTTCGCCCATCTCCTCAACAATTCCGTTGAGCTGTTCCTCGCTCTCGATGCGAACGACCTCAGCACTTGGCCTCGACACGGTCGAATCCTTATCGGTGGTATGAAGATTGAAAGCAAGCTTATCGGGTGCATCCTCGCCGACGACCTCGCCAAGTCCGTTTATCGTGACACGGTGATCGGTGCCGCCGTTTTCGGTTTCAACTACCTCAACGGATATGTTCAGCTTGCCCGAACCGCCCGAAGTTTCCGAAAGCTCAATATTGTACTTGCCGCGCGGGAAGCCCAGAGCGGATTTCGAGCTCGAATCGCAGCCCTCGATCGTTATTTCGGCGCTTCCCTTGTTGTCGCCGCCGGTGCTCAGGTTTATCTTGCCGCCGAGAACATTTCCGTCCTTCTTGAGATCGCTCTTGACCTCGAACGCGTTATCACCGTCACGGGCGGAAAGATAGATATTTTCGCCGTAATGCTCAAAATAGACTGAGCCATCATTATATCCATCATTATATCCAACGTGCTGCAGGATCACGTCGTCGTCATGAGTCACCACGCGCCAAATGAAATTCGAATCGTCTATGGACTTCACAAGTGCATCGCGATCCTTATTCAGCGAGTCCGCAAGCTTCTCGAAAACGGGGATAAGACCGTTGTCGCCGAGCTTTATATCGCAGTTTGAGCAAAGTGCGGAGAGCATGAAATTCATGCCGCTCTCGCCGAGATACTTTTCCATAAGGGTAAGAATATGGTCGGAAAGTGCCTTGTCGGTTTTGATGCGCTCTGCCATCTCAATGAGCATGGAGGCAAGGCGCTCTGCGTTCGGAGCGTAGGTTATAGTGCGGCAGCCGCTGACTGTCACATCAAGATTATTGAGCTTGCAGTCCCTGTCCTTCTGCTCGAAATCCTCAACGGCAAAACCCTTGTAGAAGATCTCCTCATAGTCCTTTTTAAGCGCTTCATAGCTCTTTTTGAGATCCGCAACTCTATCGAATTTAACCTCAACCTGCTCGGGAAGATCTGCATCGACGAGGTCGGAGTCGCCGCTCATCAGCTTGGTGAAGAATTCACTCGAGAGCTCATAGCATTTATCGGAAAGCTCCGGAATATAGACCGAAAGACCTTTATCTGTGGTTTCGATGGTTGCGGAGATGATCGAAGAGCCGTTGTAGCGAAGCTGAACGCCCGTCAGAGCATCGGTTTGCTTGCTGTCGATCTGGAAAAACAGGCTGAGCTTGGAGAGTTTTTCCGATAAATCGATATCGCCCAAGCCGAGCTCCTCAAGGCCGAGCGAGCCGATATCGATGCCGCTCAGATCGAATGAGAGCTCCGCATCGGTGGAAACCTCCTGAATGCTCGGCTTGTATTCGCCGCACATTAGGCTTTCGACCGTTAGATTCTCTTTGGCAAGAAGCTTGTTTTCAACGAAGTTTTCCTGTGCATCGAAGAAGCGGTGCATGGGATCGCCCTTAGCCTTCTTAGGGAAGATCAGGATGGCGGCGACCGCGGCCAAGGCGACAAGCGCGCCGATTATGCCGAGAATGAGGCCCGTTTTTTTCTTTTTCGCGGGAGCATGCTCGGCGGTTACGGTCTCCTCAACGGCCGTGGTTGGCAGGCCGCAGGTTTGGCAGAACTTCTCGGTATCCGGGCAAAGCTTATTGCAATTGCTGCATTTTCTCATTGTTTTTCCTCCTTTGTGGTGCTGTATGATACTGTAGCATACCCTTGATTGTATTCTATTGCATTATCCGCACTTTGTCAACTTGTTTTTTGCGAATATGTTGGCAAAACGCGGTACATTCGTTCAGCCTTTTGATGTGCGAATTGCGGCAGAGTTTCGGCCGTTACTCCACTCGAATGCGCCGCCAAGCATCCGTCAGCCTTTCAAGGCTCCACGCGGCGTTCGCGGGGCTTGTTGAAGGGAGCAGGACAGCCTTGATGCCGACGGTGGGCTCGATATGCTTTATATAGAGCTTTTCAGCCGTTTTGCCGTTCACAAAGATGCGCTCAATATTCGCTTTTTCGAGTATCGGACGGATATCGTTCGCCTCAAGGCATTTGATGCTCGCATCCGACGAGCCTACGATCTCGCAGCGCCTTATCACGTCCCAAGCGGCGATGCGGCGGCGAAGAAGGAAGGCGCGGCGCTGCTCGGTGGTTTCGGGGAAGTCATCCTCGAATACTGCCGCAAGAACGCGGTAAAACCTGTTTTGCGGATGGGCATAGAAGAATTCCGCCTCCCTTGATTTAACAGAGGGAAAGCTGCCAAGGAGCAGTATTCTTGAATTTTCGTCATATACAGGCGGTATCGTATGAACTGTCACCTCTTCACCTCCCGAATGCATACGCAGTATCGTTATCCTTATTATATTGTAAAAGCGCGGCATTTTCAACGATAGACAAAAGGTGTTTTTCCGCTCTCAGCCTTTTTCCTTCCATTGGCAATATATTTCCGTCATCGAATGTTAAGCGCTTGACATTCCTTGAGCACGAGATTAAAATATTAGGCGCTTAATAATCAAACGATTAACTTTTCGTATCGGGAAAGGCGGTGCTTTTTTTGAAAAAGAAATACCCCATCGGAAGGCAGCTTCACAGGCTCGATCTTCTGATGCTGCTGCATCTGCGCTCGCACGGCGAGGACTATATCCCCCCTGCGCAGATGAGGATGCTTGAATTCATCGAAAACAACCGCGGCTGCACGCAGGCGGAGGTGGCCGAGGAGATGCAGGTTTCCCCCGCCTCCGTTGCGCAAAGCATAAAGCGGATGGAGGCTTCGGGCTTCGTGAAAAGGGAGGTCTGCAAGGGCAATCTTCGGGCAAACAGCCTGCGGGTGACCGCCGAGGGCAGCGCCGCCG
>CADBGC010000182.1 GCA_902794055.1 uncultured Eubacteriales bacterium
GTTATGACCTCAAACTGGCTCGCTATCACCACCGGAATGCCGACCATCCACGCGATCCGCAAGTATTTCGGCAAGGTCGGAGCAGGTATAGTCGGCGTTGCGCTCTTCCTTGCATGTCTCTTCTTCACGATGGGCAACATATCCGGCACCGGCGCCGGCATGAACCTCATCTTCGGCATCGACTGGAAGATCGGCTCGGCAATAATGATAGTTATAGTCGTGCTTGCCTACTTTGCTAAGAACGTTTACAGCAAGGTCGAATTCCTCATCACTATCTGTATCATCGTGATGATAATCGCATTCTACGTAACGCTCGTGGGCGTCGGCGGCCCGAACGCCAAGGAGCTCGGCAAGGGTCTTGTCGGCTTCAAGATCCCCAAGAACAGCCTTGCGACCGCGCTCGCGTTCATCTCCACCAACGCCGCGATCACGACGGGCATCTACAACACATATCTCGGCAAAGAGAAAAAGTGGAAGAGGGATGACCTTTTCAACGGCGTTATGTTCACCGACTCGCTCGTTCACGTTATCTCCGTTGTTCTCATCACCGGCGCTATCATACTCGTTGGTGCGATCGTTCTGTTCCCCGAAGGAAAGAGTATCAAGGCTCCCGCTCAGCTTGCAGGTATGCTTGAGCCCATCATGGGCAACACCGCAAGGTACATCATGGGCTTTGCGCTTGTTGGTGCGGGCTTCTCCTCCCTGCTTGCAAACACTCAGCGCGGCATGGTGCTTCTCGGCGCAGGCATCAACAAGGAGACCGGCATGGAGAGTAAGTTCGTTCGCTACGGCTGCCTTGCCTGCCTCGTGTTCGCAATGATAATTTGCTATAGCTTCAACGGCTCGCCAACGCAGCTCATCCTCCTTGCAAACATCGCCACCTCTATCGCAACTCCTGTTGCCGGTCTGTTCGTGGTGCTGCTCATCTGGAGAAAGGACGTAAACAAGGGCTACAAGGCTCCCACCGCGCTCCGCATCTGCATGACTTTGAGCTACATCTTCGTTCTCGTGATGACCGGCTTCGCATTCGCAACCAGCATCATTCCCAACATCTCAAGCCTTTTCGGAGGTGCTTGATAGGGCTTGCAAAATGCGGCGCTTCGCGGTATAATATAGTATCCGAACGATAATCGACGGTTATTTTCTGCCGCCGGCACCGCATTGGGCAACACACGCAATCAACATCGGGGGCAGCCGTAAAACGCTGCTCCCATTTTTCATAAGGAGGAAGGATTTTGAAAAGGATTTCGAGCGAGCATACCGTAAAGATTCTGCATAAAGTAAGGAAATATGTTTTCTATCTCGGAGGCGTTATAGAGTTTTTTATTTCGCTTTTTGCAGTTGCGGGCATCGTTATGCATCTGATAAGCTATGAGCCGTTCTTTGAATTATTCAAAACCGACGGACTTCTCGAGTTTCTCAAGTATCTTTTCGATGCGATGATCGGCATAGAGTTCATAAAGCTTTTGTGCCGCAACGACCTGTACTCAATGATAGAGGTGCTGATGTTTGCTGTCACAAGGCATCTTGTGATCCAGCATCTTGAGACCTGGGAGATACTCATCGGCACGTTCGCTATCGCCGTGCTGTTTGCAATTCGCAAATTTCTCTTCCTGCATAAGGAAACCTATGAACAGATGCAGCGCAGAAGAGAGTATATGGACTGAGCTATATGCCGCAGCTCGATTGCGAATAAGCGGCACTGCTTCATTTTCAAACAGCTTTTACTTCACAAACGGCATGCCTCGTTTACCGTTGGTATGCTCTTTTTTGTTTTAGCTTGCATAAAGCATGAAAATGGTTTATTATTGTTACGGTAAAACTGATCCTTCGGAGGAAATATGGACTGGAAGCATATTAAGGAAATTCTTGAAACCAACGGCATAAAGCTCGCCTTCGGCATCGGCGTGCTGATAGTAGGCTTTATCGCCGCAAAGCTAATTATTAAGCTCATAAAGCGCGGCAAGGGCTTTCAAAAGATCGACCCAACGGCGCGGGGCTTTTTTGAAGGACTTATTAAGACCGTTCTGTACGCTCTCGTTATAATCACCGCTGCTGGGGTTATGGGCATTCCGCTGACCTCGTTCGTGGCGCTTATCGCCTCGGCTGGAGTTGCTGTGAGCCTTGCGCTTCAGGGTGCGCTTGGCAATTTCGTCGGCGGCTTGATGCTGCTTATACTCAAGCCTATTCGCGCAGGCGAATATGTAAAGGTTGGCGAGCACGAGGGCACCGTTCGTGCAGTGGGCAGCTTCTATACGGAGCTTGTGACAGCCGACAACCGCAATATTTCGCTACCCAACAGCAGCCTGACCAATACCGCGATAGTCAATTATACCCGAGAGGGAACGCGAAGGCTGGATATTGAGTTCGGGATCGCATACGGCGCCGATATAGCGGCTGCCCGAAACGCGCTGCTCGACCTTGCTTGCGGGACTGCGGGCGTTTCAACCGAGCCCTCTCCCGCGGTTTTGATGAGCGAATGCGCCGATAGTGCTGTGAAGCTGATGCTGCGCATCTGGTGCAATCAAGCGGATTATTGGCGGCTTAAATTCGAGCTGACCGAGGGCGGAAAGCTTGCTCTGGACAGCGCAGGTGTTGAGATAGCCTTCCCACAGATGGACGTGCATATAAAGAACTGAGCGAACGCTGCGCTGTGAATGGTTTATGCACCGCTGTTGAAATCGGAAGTTCGATATTAGCAGGATATACCTATGGAAAGCGAAATAATAATCAAAACGTTCAGCGAATTGACATTAAACGAGCTTTACGAGCTTCTGCGCCTGCGCGCTGAGGTTTTCGTTGTGGAGCAGAACTGCGCCTATCAGGATCTTGACGGCGTCGATCATAACGCGGTGCAGCTTTTCACGCTTGATGATAACGGGCTTTGCACCTCCTGCGCCCGAATCTATCCGTGCGATGCCGCAAGCGGCGTTATGCGCATTGGCAGGCTGATCGCAAAGAAGCGCGGAAGGGGCGATGGAATGCGCCTGCTTCTTGCCTGTATTCGGGAATGCAGAATGCGCGGCGCGGCAGAAATACGACTGCACGCCCAACAGTACGCTGTAGGTTTCTACGAAAAAGCTGGCTTTACCGTGTGCTCCGAAGTATTTCTCGAGGATGGGATACCTCACGTTGAGATGAGGCTTTGAACGCATTGACTCGGTATTTTTCCGCCAATTTAAGCAACCGATTTTACTTGACAAATCAGCACCTTCTGTGGCATAATAAAGGATGGTTTTATATATCGAAAGGACAGAGAGAACCATGGAAAAAGAGTTTG
>CADBGC010000183.1 GCA_902794055.1 uncultured Eubacteriales bacterium
CAAGCATCTCCCGCGCCCTTTCGTGGCTTGGAGCGAAATGCCCGCAGCCGAATTCGCTTTGGTATAGAAGCTTCACCGCATCCTGCGGTGTCATAAGCGGATAAAGCTCGAAATGCCGCGCAAGCACGAGGATGGTTTCATCGGTCATTTTTGCTGTATCGGTTTCGATCATGTCGGTTTTCCGTCCTTTCATCAAATACTCCGCGGTATTGTTAATGTGCCGCCGAGCGATAATATTTCCGCCGCTTCGGGAATAGTATTAGCAGAACTCGAATTTTGCGGAAGGAAGCGGGATGTCCCGTTCGGCTATGCTTGAAAATATCAACTCAATAGAACTTATCGGTACTGTTGCATCGCCCGTTGAATACAGCCACTCGATCTGCGGCGAGGCGTTCTATAATACGAAGCTTGCCGTGAAGCGATTGAGCGGCACCGAGGATAATATCCCCGTTACGATCAGCGAGCGGCTGCTTGGGAGCATGGAAGCGGAGTGCGGTATGCGCTTTTACGTTCACGGTCAGATTCGCTCCTATAATCAAAGGGGCGAGCGCGGAAACCGCCTTATCATAACGGTTTTTGCCCGCGAGATACGGCCCGCGTACGAGGACGAGACCGATCTGAACGCTGCTCGGCTTTCGGGCTATATCTGCAAGAGCGTTGTTTACCGCACAACGCCGTTTGAGCGGGAGATCGCTGATATCCTAATCGCCGTCAACCGCCGCTACAACAAATCGGACTATCTGCCGCTTATCGCATGGGGCAGAAACGCGAGGTTTTTGAGCGGCGCCGCCATCGGAACGGAGCTTTCTGTCATCGGCAGGCTGCAAAGCCGTGATTATAAGAAGCTGCTTGAGGACGGCTCGGAGCAGATGCGCACCGCGTATGAGGTTAGCTGCTCAGCGGTGGAGGCGGGAGTGTAGCTTTTTAGTGGATAGTGAATAGTTGAGGTTAAAATCCCGATGGGATTTCTTCCCATTTATTCATTTTCGTGCGAACGGCGCAGAATATGCCAAACCGCCATCCCGCCGAAACCGCAGCTTTTGTAGAGCGCGAGCGGGTCAGAGTCATCGTTCAGCATACCTGAAACCGTCACGAAATCGGCCTTATCCCTCATTCGCCAAATAAGCTCCGAAACGACGAACCTGCCAAGCCCCCTTCGCCTTGCATCGGGCGAAACCTGTATCCACTCAAGGATGCCCTCGCCTATGCGTGCATCAACTTCGGCGATGCCCGAAGCGGCGATAGCGCCCGTTTTTTCGTCGGCAAGCATCAGCCAAAGCGATGGATCATGCGTTGGGTGCTGTTTGTATTTTTCAAGCTCTGCTTCGTCGGGGCCTCCTCCATAGCAAAGGCGGATATGCTCCGCGAAATCCTTTAAACTTCCGTTATAAAGCGCATAGCCGCGAGGAAGCGCAGGCTTTTCAATGCACTTTTCCTCCATCCTGAATACGAGCTTAAAATAGGGCTCGTCCGTATAGCCCTCAAAGGCGTTTTTATCCGAATCAAGCGCACGGCGGTATTCTTCTTCCCCGACGATGAGCATATTTTCGGGAACGGTGAAGCTTTCCTCCTTCCAAAAGGCGAGGGAAGCGGCTGTCGTGGGCGAAGCCGTATACTCGCTTATTTCGATCTTTTTCATGTTTAGACCTTACTTTTCTCGACTCCGCTTCCGCAGCTTCTTTCCATCAGAGCGATCAGCTCAAGCTCCACATCGATAGTCTGAGGGGTGGAAAAATTGTTTTTCAGCTTTTCAAGCTTGGCTTTATACTCCCGCGGCACTGTTTCATCGCCGTTGATAAGGCTTATGCCGCAGTGCAAAGTCTGAACCGCCAGCTCGTTTTCGTACCTCGTCATGAACTGCATCACAGCAGGATCCTTCAGATTAGAAGTATCAGCGTTCCTTCCGTTATCAATGATCCCAACGCAAATCATAGCCATCTTCAGCCAGCATTCATCCGCCCACGAAAGCCGCGCTTTCTCCGACAGCAGAATTTCCGCAAGCTGTTTCGCGCTTTGAAAATCGTTCAATTCCATGAACCTGCCTACGGTGTAACAAAGCCCGTGCGTAATGCGCGTATTGGATATATCCGCATTATCCGAAAAAGCAAACAGCGCCTCGTCCATGTCCTTGAGCCGCGCTCCATCCATAAGCAGCTTTGCAATAGTCCAATCCCTCCAGCAAGCGTATTTTACTTCAGGCTGATTATCTATGTTCAATGCACAGTATCCATCACTCGCAATATTGTTTAATATGATCGGAATACCGTTTGCGGCGGCAATTCCAAAACCGGTCGCAGCAAGGCAAACAAGCAGAATGTTCATTATCACGTTCGTCGAACACAATAGCTTTACAGCAAGAAATATCGCCGCGAAAAGCGCATTGAATAATACTCCGCCGAGAAAGTAAAGTCGTATCGGAAAATCTCCGTTTTTATAATCCTCGTACACCATTGAGCAGGCGGCGGACAGCGAAAATTGGGAATGCTTTAATCTAAACCTGCCTTGACTTTTTATGAGCATAAATCTATCCACTTGAAACGAAATGAATTTATACCCCGTTAGCTTGCCGAGCACCAAATGTCCCGCTTCATGGACGATACCCTGCAAACATAAAGCCACTCGATACGCTGAGAAGGTAACAAACAGCAATGTAACGCCTCCAAAGACCACGAGCAGACCGAGCGCTGCCCTGTCGGCGCAATCGGCAAGCCTATAGGCGCAGTACGCTCCGTAAATGCCGCAAGACGCTTTAACTGCAACCCATATTATCTCCCGCAGCTTCAGCATCAAATCGTTTCGTTTATCGTTATCGCTATTCAAGAGAATTCCTCGCTTTCAAAAGCTCCGCGGCGATATTCAGTATTTCATTCGCCGCATCGTCCTTGGATTGAAGCGGAAGCTCGGTCATGCCGTTCCGAGTGATAACGGTTATAACATTCGTATCCGTGCCGAAGCCCGCGCCGCTCGTTTTCAGATTGTTTGCGCAGATCATATCGGCGTTCTTCTTTTCAAGCTTCTTGCTGCTGTTTTGGATAAGATTCTCGGTCTCCATCGAGAAGCCGCAAATCACCTGATCCGCGCGGCGTGTTTCGCCGAGCGTTTTAAGAATATCCTTGGTGCGTGAAAGCGGTATGCTCATATCGCCTTCCTTTTTCTTGACCTTTTCATCAAAGTATTCCGAGGGGGTGTAATCCGCAACGGCGGCGGCCTTGAAGATCATATCCATCTCCCCCGCTCTTTCCATC
>CADBGC010000184.1 GCA_902794055.1 uncultured Eubacteriales bacterium
ATACTCTGCTTATCGGAAATGTGCTTACGATGCGCTGATGACTGCGCTGCATGGCTTCTGCATCGTGTTTATAGAAAGGACTGCCTTGCTGATTCACCATGATTCCGTCTTCGCGAAGCGCATTGTAGCAGGCACCGTAGAACTCTCGGGTGAAATAACCCTCAAGCGGACCGAACGGATCGTTGGAATCGACTATTATAAGATCGTACTGTGCGGTGCAGCGGCGAAGGAACCTCAGCGCATTGCAGGAAAAAACATGCACGCGATCATCATCAAGGCTGGAGGCGTTTTCGGGCAGATAGATGCGACAGGCTTCGATGACCGAAGTATCCATCTCAACAAGGTCGATGCGCTGCACGGTGTCGTATCTGGTAAGCTCTCTCACGACGCCTCCGTCTCCGGCGCCGATCACAAGTACATCTCGAACATTCTTGTGAACGGACATGGGCACATGGGTGATCATCTCATTATAGATGAACTGATCACGCTCGGTGAGCATCACATCTCCGTCCAAAGACAGTACTCGACCGAATTCGGGCGTATCGAAAATATCGATCTGTTGATACTCGCTCTTCTGTGAAAACAGATGACGGTTTACGCGAAGACTATGCTTCACATCGGGAGTATGGCATTCACTAAACCACAGTTCCACTCGTATCACCTCCTGTTTCCATAACATTGATCCGCTCTATATCCGGATCCTCTGGGCCGGTCATAAAGCAGCCCTTTGTCTTTGCGTATTTTATATAGTTCAGTATTTCATCCGTTATGCGCTCTCCGGGGGCAAGAATGGGAATGCCGGGGGGATAGCACATTACAAACTCGCTGCAAACATATCCTGAACTTTCATTCAGCAAAAGGCTCTTTTTTGAGCCGTAGAATGCCGCCTGCGGACTGCATACGACCACCGGATCGATGTATTCCTGATTCAGCATTCCGCGAGGATCGCGTTGATAGCGGCGGCGTATCTCGGCAAGCGCGCTGACGAGCCGCTCAAGTTCCTGCTCGCGGTCGCCTATGGACAGGTAGGCAAGGATGTTGCCGATATCGCCGAATTCGATCTGACTATCGGATTCATCTCGAAGAATATCGTAAACCTCTATTCCTGCCAAACCGATATCTCTGGTGTGAACACTGAGCTTGGTCTGGTCGAAAGCAAAAACGGAATCGCCGTTTATAAGTTCGCTGCCAAAAGCATAGTAGCCTTCGATAGCATTTATCTCCTCGCGAGCATATTCGGCCATTTCAACCACTTTTTCCAGGATCATCTTGCCGCGCAGTGCGAGATTGCGGCGGCTGATATCCAGACTGGACATCAAAAGATAGCTGCCCGATGTGGTCTGCGTAAGGTTGATTATCTTGCGCACATGCCCACGGTTCATTTTAGGTCCGATCAGCAGCAGACTGGACTGGGTGAGGCTTCCTCCGCTTTTATGCATGGAGACCGCCGCCATATCCGCGCCTGCCGCCATAGCGGATACGGGCATATTCTCGCCAAAGTAGAAATGGGTGCCATGCGCTTCGTCAACAAGACAAAGCATTCCGGCATCATGCGCCATAGCCACGATGGCTTTAATATCGCTGCAAATACCGTAATAGGTTGGATTGTTTACAAAAACCGCCACGGCATCGGGATTCTTTTCGATTGCCTCGCGCACCTGATCGCGCTTCATGCCAAGAGCGATGCCGAGCTTTGGATCGACATCCGGATTAACATAAACCGGAACAGCGCCGCACAGCACAAGCGCGTTGATAACGCTTAGATGCACATTTCGAGGCATGATGAGCTTGTCGCCGCGCTTGCAGCACGAAAGCACCATGCTTTGAACGGAGCTGGTGGTTCCGCCCACCATCAGAAACGCATGAGCGGCACCGAAAGCCGCAGCGGCCAACTCTTCGGCCTCGCGAATGACGGAAACAGGGTGGCAAAGATTGTCGAGCGGTTTCATGCTGTTGACATCGATGCCCACACAGCGCTCACCCAAAAATTCCGTCAGCTCCGGGTTGCCGCGGCCGTGCTTATGACCGGGCACATCGAAGGGCACAACTCGCATGTGGCGAAATCTTTCCAATGCTTCGTAAATTGGGGCTTTGGACTGATCCATTAAATTCCTCCATGTTTATCTCCTGCGCATCAAAAAACGCAAGCTGCATTACACAACTTGCGTTTCAAATCCGTGTTAATATCCATTAGCCGATCTATTCCGCTTCAAGCAGCGGCTCGAAGCATGGTAAGATCAAAATCGGATTTTTCGTAGGACATACAGAGTCTAAATAGCAAAGATTACTTTTACTACTCTTATTGACCATTTCACAAGTTTGCGTATTACGCATTTCGGTTATAAAGTAACCAACTTATAAAACTGAGCTTTGAACTCAATCAATAAAGCGGCGATGCCGCAATCGGCAGTGGACCAGGCTGTCCGTATGGCCTTGAACCCTAAAGGGTGGTCCTTGTAATTGCATATTCGACTCTGATGGAACTCCATCTTGTCTCATTTCTTCAAACGAAGAACGGTACTATTATAATACATTCAATACAGAATAGTCAATAGCAAATCAAAAAATATGCATAAATTTTTATTATTTTGTTGGCTCATATAGGCAAAAACATGATCTTACTGTCTGCGTGCGCCGTGTTAAACATCATTCCGAAGTGCTGAAGATATAACAAAAAACGATGCGTTATGCTGATGATGCAACTCGGAAAGGCTTTGAATATAAGACTTTTTACGAGGAGTATTGAAATATGATAATGTGAGGATCATGTTCGATGAGTGAGTTTGTTGAAAATATGCCGGATAGGCAAATGCGTTTCGATATAGCCGGAGATTTAACGAAGTCATAAAACCCTAGGAGTTTCAAAAGGAGATGGTATCATCCTTTGCAGACCGAGCCGAACGAGTACGCGCCGGTGCGGTCAATCCTTCCGTCGATAATATGCTCAAAACAACGAACGACGGCAGAAAGGTCGCCCTCGATCAGCGCCTTTCAAACGAAGCACTCCCCGATGATGAATCGAGCAAGGTTTCCGCTTGCACAAGAAACATTTTCGCTGTCTGGGAGAAAAGCCGTGAAACACTCGGAACACAACTCGTATTCTGCGACCTATCCATACCGAAGGACGATGGGAGTTTCAACGTATATGACGATGTAAAGAAGAAGCTTATCGAGATGGGCATACCCGAAGGCGAGATAGCCTTTATCCACGACGCGGCGAGCGAGGCACAGAAA
>CADBGC010000185.1 GCA_902794055.1 uncultured Eubacteriales bacterium
GGTCTGGACGGCAAGGAGCAGATCGAGGGCTACGGCGTGCTTCCGTTCATCGAAAAATGCAAGGAATCCGTATGGAAATATAAGGGCGAATGGGAAGAGATGAGCGACGACGTGGCGTATTGGGCGGATATGGAGAACCCCTACGTTACCTATCACGACAACTATATCGAGTCCGTTTGGTGGGCGCTCAAAACCATCGATGAAAAGGGGCTTCTCTACAAGGGCCATAAGATAGTTCCCTATTGCCCGCGCTGCGGCACCGCGCTCTCGAGCCACGAGGTCGCACAGGGCTATAAGGACGTTAAAGAGGTTTCCATATTCGTTACCTTCCCCATCAAGCCCGATGAAGCGCATCCCGCCTTCGACGGAAGCGAGGAGCTGATCG
Source organism: uncultured Eubacteriales bacterium (assembly GCA_902794055.1). Classification (GTDB taxonomy): domain Bacteria; phylum Bacillota; class Clostridia; order Christensenellales; family CAG-138; genus PeH17. The sequence goes on from CADBGC010000185.1 coordinate 386, forward strand.
CTTGGACGACCACGCCATGGACGCTTCCCTCAAACGTCGCTCTCTGCGTAAATGCGGACGAGGACTACGTTATAGTTAAGAAGGATGAAAGAAAGTTCGTGCTCGCAAGGGCGCTCGTTGAAAGCGTTCTCGGCGAGGAGACCACCGAGCTTGCCTGCATGAAGGGCTCGGAGCTTGTCGGACTCAATTATGAGCCGCTCTTTGATTTCCCGGTGAACCACAGGGGCAAGAAGGGCTGGCGCATTGTTTCCGATCCCTACGTCACTCTGACCGACGGCGCGGGTATCGTCCATATCGCGCCCGCGTTCGGTGAGGACGACGGCAGGGTCGGCAGGGAATGGGAGCTTCCGTTCGTTCAGCTCGTGGATGCGCGCGGCAGACTCGCCGGCGGCACCCCCTGGGACGGCATCTTCGTTAAGAAGGCGGATAAGCCCATCATCGAGGATCTGCGCGAGCACGGCAAGCTGCTCAAGGAGCTTTCCTATGAGCACAGCTATCCGTTCTGCTGGCGCTGCGACACTCCGCTTATCTATTATGCAAGGGAAAGCTGGTTCGTTAAGACCACCGCCGTCAGGGACAGGATGATCGAAAACAACCGCAAGATAAACTGGATCCCCGAGTCAATCGGCGAAGGAAGAATGGGCAATTTCCTTGAAAACGTCATCGACTGGGGCATCAGCCGCGAAAGGTATTGGGGCACTCCGCTTCCCGTTTGGATGTGCGACTGCGGCCACTACCACGTTATGGGCAGCCGCGAGGAGCTTAGGAAATACGCGCCCGAGGTTCCAGAGGATATCGAGCTGCATAAGCCGATGCTCGACCCAATCACCTTCAAGTGTGAAAAGTGCGGCGGAGTCATGCGCCGCGAGCCCGTGGTCATCGACTGCTGGTTCGACAGCGGCTCCATGCCGTTTGCCCAGTGGCATTATCCCTTTGAAAATAAGGAAGAATTCGAGCGCCGCTTCCCCGCGGACTATATCAGCGAGGCGGTCGATCAGACCCGCGGCTGGTTCTACACGCTTTCGGCGCTCTCCACCATACTCTTCGATAAGCCCGCGTTCAAAAACTGCATCGTGCTCGGCCTTGTCTGCGATAAGGACGGCAAGAAGATGAGTAAGCACGTTGGCAACGTCGTTGCACCCGCGGACGTGCTCACCAAGCAGGGCGCGGACGCCGTGCGCTGGTATTTCTACACCGCATCGAGCCCCTGGCTGCCCAGCAGATTCTCGGGAGATGCCGTAAGCGAGCAGCAGCGCAAATATATGGGAACGCTCTGGAATACCTACGCGTTCTACATCCTCTATGCGGATATAGACGAGTTCGATCCCACCAAGCATCAGCTCAAGCGCGAGAATCTATCCGTTATGGATAAATGGCTGCTCTCAAGGCTCAACACGCTCGTTAAGACCGTGGACACGAACCTTGAAAAGCTCAGGATAACCGAGGCGGGCAGGGAGCTGAACCGCTTTGTGGACGATCTCTCGAATTGGTACGTCCGTCAGGGTCGCGAAAGGTATTGGGGCAAGGAGATGACCGCCGATAAGGAGGCCGCCTATATGACCCTGTACACCGCGCTTGAAACGCTTGCAAAGCTCACCGCGCCGTTCACCCCGTTCATGGCGGAGCAGATCTATCAGAACATCGTGCGCACCGTGGATAAGACCGCGCCCGAGAGCGTACATCTTTGCGATTTCCCCGTTTGCGATGAAAGCTTCATCGATGCGGAGCTTGAAAAGGGCATGGACGATATTCTGCGCGTGGTCACTCTCGGCAGAGCCGCAAGGAGCCTTGCAAATATCAAGAACCGTCAGCCCCTCTCCGAAATGTTCGTGCAGGGCGTGGACGAGCTTCCCGAAATGTACACGAGCATCATCGCGGGCGAGCTGAACGTTAAAACCGTTCGCTACGTAAGCGACGCTTCCGAGTTCATCAGCTACCGCGTGAAGCCCCAGCTCAAAACGCTCGGGCCGCGCTACGGCAAGGTGCTGCCGAAGATCAATCAGCATCTTTCTCAGGACGGCGTTGGCAATCAGGTCGTTGCCGCGCATGCGGCGGGCAAGCCCTATGAGTTCGAGGTCGAGGGCGAGAAGGTATCGCTTTCACCCGAGGACGTGCTTGTGGACACCGTTAAGAAGGAAGGCTTCTCTTCGGCGGGCGACAACGGCGTTACCGTCGTTCTGAACACGCAGCTCACAGAGGAGCTGATCGAGGAGGGCTACGTTCGCGAGCTTATAAGCAAGGTGCAGACCATGCGCAAGGAGGCCGATTTCGAGGTAACGGACAAAATCGAGCTCTCCGTTTCCTGCTGCGAAAAGCTGCTTGCTTCGCTCGATAAGCATTCAGACGAGATCTGCGCCGCGACCCTTTCCTCCCTGCTTCGCTTCGGCGAGCCCGAGGGCGTTGTCAAGGAATGGGATCTCAACGGCGAGGCCGTGGTCATAGGTATCAAGCGATAAATTAAACGATAACAAACGCTGCCGTGCATACTCCGCGCAAATTGGGGTATGCACGGCAAAACGGCGAACACAGCAAAGGTTCGATCTTGAGTATGAAGCCGAAAACGAAACAAGATATGAAAACGGAAAAAAGAACGGTGCGCGGCGGTGCGGCGCTCATCCTGGCGCTTCTTTTCGCGCTGCTCGCTTGCTCATGCTCGAAAACCGATTCGGCAGCGGCGCAGAAAGCCTTCGATCGCGGTGCGGCTGCCTACGAAGCCTTGGATATGGAGGCGGCGAAGCAGGCGTTTGCAGAGTGCTGCAAGCTGGATGGCGGTCTGTATGCCGATGCAAAGCAGTATCTTGATGCGATCGGCGAATACGAGC
>CADBGC010000186.1:0-1030 GCA_902794055.1 uncultured Eubacteriales bacterium
CGCTTGAGCTTGCTGAGGACAGATCTTCTGTTAGGTGCGAGGATTTTGCTTACGACGGCGAAAAGCCACAAACGAAGGAGGGCGCCGTTCTCATGCTTGCCGATTGCTGCGAAGCCGCAGTGCGTTCCATCAAAAGGCCGACAGCTAAGCTGATCGAAGAACGAGTGGCATACGTGATCAAGAGTCTTTGGCAGCCTGATGATGCTCAGCTCTCGCTCTGTCCGCTCACCGCTGCCGATATACGCAATATCGAAAAAAGCTTCGTTAAAAATCTGCTTGCTCAGTACCACGAGCGTATAGAGTACCCGCAGTTGAAGCGGATTGCGAATGAAGCAGCCGATGCTTCGCAGCAAGCCGATATCAAAGATAAGGGCGAACAATGAATATGATCGATAATGACATGATTGAAAGCTTGATATCCGTTGAAACGGAAAACGTTAAAGCCTCAGCCGAAAACGAGGCTGCAGTTCGCATTGCCGTTCAGGCGGTGCTTGAAGCCGAGTCCGTGATCGGCAGATATCCCGCGGTGATCCTCACCGATGACGAGTCCATTCATATCTGCAACAGAGATTTCCGCTCCGTGGACAGGCCAACCGACGTTCTCAGCTTCCCTGCGGACGAGGGAGATGCGCTTTTGACTGCGCCCGATGGGTTTCTTGGGGATATAATGATCTCTGTGCCGACTGCCGAAAGACAGGCCGAAGAACTCGGCCACTCGGCGGCTCGCGAGATAGCCTTTTTGACCGTTCACGGTATGCTGCATCTTCTCGGTTATGACCATATAGAGCCCGAGGACGAAAGCATCATGCTCGAGCGGCAGAGGAGTATTATTTCAAAGATTGAAGATAAGCTTGTTTCAAATGCAGGAGTTATGAAGAATACTATCGAAAAAAACAGAATGAACGAGATGGTCGGGCTTGCCCTCAAAGCGATGGAGCGTGCATACGTGCCCTACTCCCATTTTAGAGTTGGCGCTTGTCTGCTCGGAAAGAGCGGCAAATATTACCTTGGCTGCAATATCGAAAACGCG
>CADBGC010000186.1:1066-4255 GCA_902794055.1 uncultured Eubacteriales bacterium
GCCCACTAACTGTGCCGAAAGAACCGCTCTGTTTAAGGCCGTTTCCGAAGGTGAGCTTGAGTTTTCGGCATTGGCGATCGCATCCGACAGCGAGCATTTCACTTATCCATGCGGCGTTTGCCGTCAGGTTCTCTCCGAGTTTTGCTCCCAAGATATACCCGTTATCTGCTCGGATAAAAACGGAAAATACATAGAGACCACTCTCGGCGAGCTGCTCCCAATGGCTTTCAAAAAGGAGGATATGGCCTAATGAATTATCGCTCGGGATTCGTAACCATAATCGGCTCGCCGAACGTTGGAAAATCCACTCTGATGAACCGCATGGTCGGTCAGAAGATAAGCATAGTTTCCGACCGCGCTCAAACAACGCGCAACCGCATAACAGGCGTTGTTTCCCGTGAGGGCTATCAGCTTATTTTCTTGGACACGCCGGGCGTTACCGCTCCAAAGAACCGTCTTGGCGAATACATGATAAAGGCGGCATACGATACCATCGGCGAGGTGGATGCGGTGCTTCTGATGTTTGATGCTTCCATCGGTATTCGCGAAAAGGACGAGCTGCTTTTGAAAACGATCGGCGAAAGGGTAGGGAAGACACCTGTAGTTGCCGCCGTAAACAAAACCGATCTTGTGAGCCTCGGCACGATAGACGAAATTGCCGAAAGGCTTTCAAACGAGAGTTTTATTTCGCATATCGTTCCAATATCTGCGGAGAGCGGAAGGGGTGTGGATAAGCTCGAGGCCGTGCTGAAGGAATACGCCGTTGAAGGCCCTCAGTACTATCCGGACGATATGGTGACCGATCAGCCGATGTGGGCAATATGCGCCGAGATGATTCGTGAAACTGCGCTCAAGCTTCTCCACGATGAAATCCCCCACGGCATCGGCATCGGCATCGATAAGATCACGCTTCGCGATGACGGCATTCACGACGTTTTTGCCACCATATACTGCGAGCGCGAATCACACAAGGGCATAGTTATCGGCAAGGGGGCCGTTATGCTGAAGAAGATCGGCACGAACGCAAGGCGCGAGATAGAGTGGCTGTTCGGCACCCAGGTGAATCTTCAGCTATATGTGAAGGTTCGCCCCGATTGGCGAAACAGCGCATCGGCCCTCAGGGAATTCGGCTTCGATCCGAATTTCTGATGTGATACGCTATTTTTCTTCACTCTTTATCGCCGACTGCGCACTAAAACGCGCTTTGCTGAACAACAGGTAGTCGTCTATACTGCCTGTTTTAACAAACCTTCTCCAATGCTTGCTCCTGTGCGTAGCGTGATCGTTAACACCTTCAAGCTTCCGTTTTTCCATGGCTTCCTCCGTTCTATCGGTCTTTCTGCTTATTCTGCCCAAAATCAGGCTCCAAGCTCCGATCAGAATACGGAAGCGGTGGAAAAACGAGGAAGCTTTTAGTATTAAAAGAAGTGCATATATGGCCTTTGATAAGCTGAATGGAATAGTTCTGCGCTATGCAGACTATAAGGAAAACGATAGGATATTGACTGTACTCACGCGCGAGCGCGGGCTTGTTTCCTTAACTGCCCGAGGCGTTCGCTCAAACAGACCAAATGCTGCCTGTGCCGTTAAGGATATCTTCTGCTGCGGCGAATTCGTTGTTTATGAAAGAAACGGCATCGAATACATATCCTCCTCGTCTGTTATTGAGGCATTCTACCCGATTCGCGAGGATTATGACCGCTTCTCCACGGCCGCTCAGATCGCCGCAACGGTCAAGAGAGTCGGCAATCCAGCAAAGAACGACGAGCTTTATTCACTCGTTTATTACACTCTGAGTTTTATTGCATACTCCGAAGCCTGCTGCAAGGATCTGTTGATCGGTTTTTACGCAAAACTGATCGTTATCGAGGGCTATGAGCCGATAATCACTTATTGTGCAGGCTGCGGAAAAAGCGTGCTCAACTATAAGCAAATTCGTTTTTCAAATCAACTTGGCGGCTCGTTGTGCGATGAGTGTGCCTCGGATGAGGCCGCCTTTTCAGCCGAATCCATGGAAGCGCTCAGGCGCATCATTCTTCTTGAAAGCAGGGAGCTATACCGCATCAGGCTGACCGCCAATATGCAAAGCGAGCTGTTTAAGCTTCTGTCCGCTCACATGGAGTACAGCATGGGGCAAAGCATTCCGAATATAAAATAACAGTCGAATCTTTGCGTTTGCGGCGTTTTAGCCAATTTTGATATTGACAAGCTGTTCGTTTTGGGTTATACTTTTATCATGGTTCCAAGCGGGTGTAGCTCAGTGGCAGAGCGTCGGCTTCCCAAGCCGATAATGTGGGTTCGATTCCCATCACCCGCTCCATCAGCAAGCACCCTGCCTTGGGCGTTTGCTGATGGAAAGGGGTCGAGCGGGGTATAAGCCGAACCCGTAAACCGCAGCATCGCTGCTGTTGATCCGACTAATCTTTATCGGTTTAAGTCAAGTGCCCGCTCGGGTGCTTTTGTTTTTTGAGTTATCTATTCGCAGCATGCGCTGCCAAACGGGTTTAGCTCAATGCATGGAGGATGTATGATCGATATTCACAATCATATAGTTTGGGGGATCGACGACGGTTCCGATAGCGAGCTTACTTCGTTTGAAATGGGCATGATCGCCGCTTCGAGCGGGATAACCGATATAATTGCAACTCCGCATTGCATTCCCGGCAGATTTGAAAACTACTGCGGTCCTGAATTTGATGCTGCTTTCTCCGCGCTTCGAAGCGCACTCGGCGCAGAGAAGGCCACGTCGAGGCTGAAAATCCACCGCGGCATGGAGGTTTTTGCCTGCGATTCCACTCCCGAGGATTATGATAACGGCAGGATATGCTGCCTTGGCGAATCGAACTATATGCTCGTTGAATGCGATTTCGATGAGGATCCGTGGTTTTTCAGGGATGTGCTTATGGCACTCAAGCAGCGCGGCATTCGCCCCATAATCGCTCATCCGGAACGCTATTATTTTGCGCACGACAGCATACGCTACCTCTTCGACCTTGTTAATATGGGATGCGCGCTTCAGCTCGACAGCGACAGCATAATCGGCGAATTCGGCAGTACTTGCCGCGGCGTTGCGCTCGAGCTTCTTTCCTCGAGTGCCGCCCAGCTCGTTGCGAGTGATGCCCACGATCAAATTTCGCGAATTCCCGATATGCGCGCGGTTGCCGACTACGTTGCACAGCGTTTTTCCTA
>CADBGC010000187.1 GCA_902794055.1 uncultured Eubacteriales bacterium
AAGCATACACGCCGCACCCATTCGCCAATCGAAAAGAAACATCAGCACTATCATCGAAACGAACATCGCCGCCGTGCCGACTATATCCGCAAGATTATGCGCGAGCAGAGTCTCGGTCTCCGAGGCCGCGCCGTCCAGCCTGTTGCGAAGCAGACCCGAGGCGTTGCCGTCAAAGAAGCCGAGCGGCAGCTTCATCATGCGCTCCATGCCCTTTTTGCGGATATTCGAAGCCGTTCGGAAGGCTGCAAGATGCGTGCACATCAGCGCGGCAAAATACACGATAATTCCGCCGAAAGCGAATGCAAACGCCAGCCAACCGTAACGCGCTATGCCGGAAGCCTCGGTCCAGTTTGGTGCCACGGCGATAAGGTCGCGCGCCGCAAGCCAGATGCAAACGTACGGCGCCATGCCGAGCACCATCGCGATCGCCGACAGCGCCAGCCCGATAAAGGTAAGCGGCTTGTAGTTCCCCGCATAGTCAAGCAGAACGGAGAGCTCGCTTTTCTTTTTTTCCTGCATATTAAATCATTTCCTTTCGTTTTAATCGTTTTTTATAATTCATGCGGTTTTACGCTTTGCTCCGTTTTCGGCATAACGCGCCTATAAAGAAGCGAAGCCGCCGCAACTCCTATTGAGCCTATGAAAATCGGCAGCCATACCCATGTGGTGTCGTTAAGCACTCCGAAGATCATCTCTCCGATCGCTGCCGAAACGATGCCGACCATACGCATGGCGGCGGAAACACGACCCAAAATACTTTTTTCAACTCCCGTTTGCAGCATTATTGCCGAGGTCATCTGCATGGGTATTGCTGCTGCTATAGTAAGACAGTCGAATACGGTTATCAGCACGACCGAAACCATTACCGGAAGCACCGCGTATATGCCGCAAACAGCGCAGACACCAATAAGAAATATGCCGATCGCAATGGTCAGCGTTGCTGCGAAAAACAGCTTGTTTGCAGGATGTTTCTTGACCAGCGGAACAGCGAACAGCGGCACGATCATGCTCATCGCCGCAGTTACTGAGCAATATGCGCTGTAGACCCATGTATCAACGTTGTAGGTCTGTCGAAGCAGATACGCCACACTTACTGAGAAGGTTGCGCCGAAAAAGGCGTTTACTATCGGCATCACCTTTATAAAGCCGCGCAGAAATCTGTCGCTGCGAATGCAGCGTATTCCATCCAAAAACTCTTTGAAAACAGAGGTTTTTCCGATCTTATCAGCATGCTCCGCTTCGTATTTGGGACGAATAAAGGCTTGAAGCAAGAAGGCGGCGAAGTTCAGCCCGGCAATGACCACAAAAGCTGCCGATATGCTCAAATTATCATAAATTAGAGCGGCGATGAGCGGCGCGGCAACATGAACTATTCCGTCGTCCACCTTGGATATCGAGATCGCGTCCTTCATCCTGTCCTCAGGAACGAGCTCCGGCAGTATCGCCGCCTCACACCCCCCATAGAATATCTCTCCGACCTCAAGAGCTATGACAAGCAGATAGATAAGCGCAATTCCAATATCCGCTATCTGCCCGATAAGAAAATAAATAACGAGCACAGCCGCTTCTCCAAGCAATATCAGCGACATAAGGCGTATCTTCTTCACACGATCCGCCATAACGCCCGCAAGCGGCGTGAGCAAAAGCCGAGGGAAGATGATTATGGACAGCATGGACGCAAACAGCGTTGCCGAACCTGTCAAGTCCAGCACGCACAGCGATAGAACGTATTGCAGGATATTACTTGCGCCCATCCCGAGGGATGAGGCGAACCAGAAAAGCCAGTAATCCATGTTCAAACCCTTTGCATTTTTCATAGGCTGCTCCTTCCGTTAATCTTAATAGTTTTGGGATGACCATGAGATTCACAGTCTGCTTGTGGTTAGCAAAAGCTAACTAATTCTGCTAAAATAACGGCTCCATCAACAACGAAGCCTTGTTAATCTGCGCGTGAATTCACGATCACCGCAACAGCGCAGGGCACACGCCCGGCGATCTCGGTTATTTTCACATTGGAAAAGCCCGCTTCCACAAAAAATGCGCGATAGCTTTTAAGCGTAAACTGCCTTTTGAATCCCGCACCTGCCTTTGCCGCCGATCTAACGAACGCCTTACCGCTTTTGCTGCCTTCGCGCCCGATATAGGTCGGAATTATCAGCTTTCCGCCCCTTTGGCATACCCGCGAAAGCTCGTCAAGAGCCGTTCTCGGATCATCTATCAGATGTATCACATTCGCCGCGATCACTGCATCGAAGCTTTCATCATCAAAATCAAGCTTGGTGATATCCGCAAAGCATACCTTTGCATTATCAAATCGCCCGAGCCGCTTTTTCGCCCGCTTGAGCATGCGTTCGGAATAATCTGTGGCAGTAAGCTCGCGGCATTTAGGTGCAGCGGCGGCGCTTATCATGCCCGTTCCGCAGGCGCATTCAAGCACGGAATCGCCCCCTCCCATCAACTCCGAAACGGCGGCACAAAGCCTTTCGTTGACCTTGCCATTATAAATATAGCCGAACAGATCGTAGAATATCGCTGCTCTGTCCCAAAACATAGCGCACCTCCCCCAGCTAATTCGATATATCGGTTAGTTTGCGCTAACTATTGTATCACGCCAAGAAGATATTTGCAATAGGTCGTTAAATTTTCTGTTTCTATCTCTATCACTTCCCTGCTCGCCCAAGCCGAGGCGTGACCGAGCGGTATAAGACCGGCGATCAGCTCGGCTTGGTACAGGCGATGAACTCGTGCGAGGCAAGATATGAAAACAATTCCGAATTTGCCGCAAGTCTATTTCATCCGTTTTTATTCTAACAAGTTCAAGCGATCAAACCGATCATGATACCTTGCGCCGATCAAGAACAATCTCGCCGCACCGGGCGCAACGCTCGTTTTCTCCGTGGAGGATAACCGCATGTTCTTCGATGGAACAAGCGAGATGAGCGCGGATCAGCTGCTTGAATCATCGGGTGGTGACGACGTTGTATTGAGCAAGATCGAGCTTGCGGAGCAGAAGCTATTGGAGCTGTTTTCAAAGCAGCAGGAATGGGAGGCTTTGCAGCTGCAGGATGGGTTGAAGCACCTCGATATAAGTAAACGCACGCTCGATGAAGCCAAGAAAAACCTCGGCATTAAATCGGTCAAGCGCGAGACCACTTGGTATTGGACGATGCCGAACAC
>CADBGC010000188.1 GCA_902794055.1 uncultured Eubacteriales bacterium
CGCGACGGTTCGATCGATATGGCGGATGCGCTCAGCATACTGCGCCGCGCTATGGCTATCATTTAAAAGATCATCATTTATCAATTCAGCACCGCTTCGATATATTCCGAGGCGGTGTTTTTATACTTTTCGCTTTTCATCGCCAAAATACAAATTATGTTTATTCTTTCACGTGCATCCAGCCAAAAATATATAGTTTTATGAGGGGTTTTCTTTTGATTAAACTTCTGCTACAATAGGTTTATCCAAATTAAGCAACTTCTGCGGCCGTTATTATGCAGATTTTGCATAATTTAAAAATTGGGAGGAAAACATTATGAAGAAGACCATCAGTATGATGCTGGTATGCCTGCTCGTGCTTGGTGCGCTGCCGCTTTCGCTCGCTGTAACGGCCGAAAGCCCTGCCGCCGCTAATGCAGAAATGCCAATCACCAACGTGCGTGGTGCTGCCGATGTCAGCCCACCCGTCAGACAGATCAACGACCAAAGCATCGCCATAGATGTTGACCCCTCGGGAGGCTACGAGGGCGACTATGTGGTGATCTACAACCCGAGCGAGAGCTCCTCCTCTTCGATGAGCACCGGCAATATGAGCGGGCTTATCAATACCACGATCAGCGCTAATATGGTTGATGCTCGCAGCGAGGGCGAATTCGCGAGCAACGAAATGTATCGGATCGACGTGGATCAGTACCTTGCCGAGGAAGCAAGGAAGCTTATGGGCGACAAGCCTCTTCCCCCTGATGGGGACGGCACGAAGGCCACGAGCTATAACGTTGGCGATACTGCAAATTTCAAAATCAGCCACTATTCCCCATTTTCAACCTCAACTGTTCAGTTTAAGGTGGTTGCCAAGGGCGATCATTGCTATGTTTGGACTCCCTCTTCTTCCGGTTCAAACAGCTATCCTCTCTCCTCGGCCGATGCGCAAACTGCAATGCAGGCCTTTGAAAGCAAGTTCGATACTATGAACAACTCGTTCGGCGATCACAGGATCGGAAACGGCGACGGCAGAGTAAATATCCTCTATTATAACGTAACGGAAGCGAATCCTTGGACCCCCGGTTCCAACTCCGGCTATGTCGGCGGTTATTTCTGGAGCGGAGATTATTCTTCAGGCAACAATAATCTGCCCATCATCCATATCGACACCTATCCGAGCGTTTACTACAATAACAACGGTGTTGAAAATACCTTCAGCACGCTTGTGCATGAGTATCAGCACATGATCCACTATAATTACGCTCCGAACAGTCACTCCTGGATCAACGAGACCATGAGCGCCGCCGCCGAGGAGATCTGCTATCCCGGCTCGAGCATATTCAGCCGCATAATGTACTATACCGGATGCGAATACTCCTACAATGCGTTTGCTAATCCACCTAAGGAATATGCTGCGCAGCACGCAAACCTGCATTACGGCTACTCGATGTATGATTGGTCAAACGACCTGTCCGACGTTCTTGCGCTTTATGCGCAGGTTTCGCTGTTTTCCCAGTATCTTTACACACAGTCCACGCAGGGCAACGCCGTGTTCAGAGCGATACTTGACGAGCTTGCAAAGAACAGCCGCAATACTTTCCAAACGGTCTGCCCCACCGTTCTCGGCATGAGCGCTTCCGATTTCGTGCGCGATTTCAGGATCGCCCTGACCGCGAACACGAACCAAAATGTGCTTGACGGCAAATACGGCTGGGAGCTCCAGCAGGGCTATGATCCGAGCGAATACTACGGCATCCAGAACCTCTACAACCTTCTCGGCCCCATCATCTTTACCGACAGCTCCTGCTTGATCAAGGGCGGCGGCGCGATCACCGTTAAGCCCGTTGGCGGTGCATACAATCCGCCCTCAGGCGCGGATGCTGGGCTTAGGTATTACGGCATTACGCTGAATGCGCAGGGCGATGTTCCGACACCTGAGCCCACCGCTGCGCCCGAACTTACACCCACTCCTTCACCGATTCCAACGAACGCTCCCATTGAACCCACCGATGGCGAGCTTGTTGCAAACAGAACCTATTACCTCGAAGCGGACGGAACCTATACGGCGATGATAAGCGCTTATTCAACAAGCAGCGCCTATAATCTCCAGACACGCTTCAAGGATTATCTGACCTCCGAGCTTTGCTTCGGCGATAATCTCGACATTTTTGCCACAAGCTACGACTGCATCGGCAGCGATGCAAACGGCGATCCCGTGTTTTCTTCGCAGGATAACGGTTACTCCCCCGTGTCTGCAAACTACAGCAGAGACGGCAATTATTGGTATATGCACGGCTTCGACTTTGATTCGAACGTTTGCACGGGCAGCAGCGGAAAGCTGTTTGTGTTTTGGCTCTACGGACTGCTTCCGAGCGATAGCGCGACCGGCACCTTCTCCGCCTGCGACGATGAAACCTCGGGCGTTTATGTAAACGATGTGCGCGAGCTTCCTCTGCCGCACTGCGATCTCACTATCCGCGAGAGAAGCTTTGCGTATGATTTCGGCACTACGCTCTCGGCCGCGAGCACGGCGGAATTCTTCGGAGACAGCCGTGTCAGCCGCATTATTCATATCGACACTGCGTTCAACGAGATTCAAAACAGCGATTACTGCCTTGAGCTTCCGAATGTCGATCCCGTTCATGAATGCAGCGCCGAAGCCATTAACCTTAAAGGAAACGTTCACGTGCGCTTCACTCCCGGCAGCATGAATGCAAGCACCGGCTTGCGCGCTATCATCCAGCTTTCCGACAGCAGCTATGAATGGTGCCGCATAAACTATTTCCCCGCCACCGTGGTTCTGTATGAAGAGGGCTTCGGCACCTACAGCAACTCCGAATCCGGCGGCGAAAACGGCCAGTGGACTGTTGACGGCACTCCGAGCGATACGCCTCAGACCGGCGGCGGCGTTTACGGCTTTGATGCGAGCTATCTTGGCAGCACCGGCGACAGCAACGGCAGCGCGATGAAGGTTACCGTGGATAGAGCTCTTATGCAGGCGGTTTCGAGCGGAAGCACCGTTTGGCCCTCTGCCAA
>CADBGC010000189.1 GCA_902794055.1 uncultured Eubacteriales bacterium
GACTGCGTGATCCTCAGCGTGGCAACATTCGACGGTATCGCAGCCGTAAAACCCGGCGATGCCATCAAGAAGGATCAGCTTCTTGTAAGCGGCGATATCACGCCCGAGCAGGGCGGCGAAGGAATTCTTGTGAGAGCCGATGCCGAGATAATCGGCGAGGTCGCATACGACTTCAGCATTCGGATCGATCCGAACGATCTTCGCCCGTCTCGCAGCGGACGTTCGGAGGACTATGCCGTTTGCAAGCTTTTCAGACTGAGCCTTTCTCCAAGTCTCAGCTTCAACGACTGCGAGCTTGCAAACCGTGCCGTGCTTCCGTTTGATGCTGTTTTCCTTCCCGTATTCGTTCACGGAGGCTCGGCGCATGAAATTATTCTAAAGGATCGGGAGCTTTCAAAAAACGAAATGCTTGAAGCTGCCGAAGCTGAGCTTAGCGCGCAGATCCACCGTCGAATACCTGAGGGCGCAGTCATTATCTCAAAGGCTACCGAGCTGATTTGGGAGGACGACGGCGCATTGACGGTGCGGATCGCTGTGTATACTTATGAAAGAATCGGATATACGAGGTATCTATGAACGAAAGCGAAATGCTTAATACTAATCCCGCCGATGATGCGGATATCAGCTGCCCCGCTGCTTCGCGATCGGAGAACACAGTCGAATACATCGAGTTTGACTCAATGGATGATGTGATCCGCTTGTTCGGTGTTTTTGATGAAAACCTGCACGTGATCGAGGCTGAGACCGGCGCGCATATAAGCTTTGATTCCGAGAAAATAAAGGTGTCCGGTGAGAAGAGCGCCGTTTCAGCGGCGAGCGGAGTCATCTCGGGCATGCTTGCTCTCATCGCCAAGGGCGAAAGCATCGACAGGGGCAGGATCCGCTATGCGATCGATCTTGCGCGCGAGGGTACTCCCGAGCTCATTCTCGATCTTGCGGATGACGTTATTGCTTTCACAAGCCGCGGCAAGCAGATAAAATGCAAAACGCTCGGACAGAAGAAATACGTCAAGGCGCTCAAGAAAAACACTGTCGTTTTCGGCGTTGGCCCGGCCGGAACAGGCAAGACCTATCTTGCCGTTGCCATGGCCGTGCTTGCCTTCAAAAACAAGGAGGTAAGCCGCATCATCCTCACAAGGCCTGCCGTGGAGGCGGGGGAGAAGCTCGGCTTTCTTCCCGGCGATCTTCAAAACAAGGTCGATCCGTATCTGCGCCCGCTTTATGATGCGTTATACGATTTTCTCGGCTCCGAGGGCTTCAAAACGCTGTCCGAACGCGGCGTGATCGAAGTGGCGCCTCTTGCATACATGCGCGGCAGAACGCTGAATGATGCTTATATAATCCTTGATGAAGCGCAGAACTGCACTATAGAACAGATGAAAATGTTTCTGACGCGCTTTGGCGAAGGCTCGCGCGTTGTGGTTACGGGCGACATTACTCAGATCGATCTTCCACAGGATAAAAATAGCGGACTTATTCACGCCCTTCGCGTGCTTTCGGACGTTGAAGGCATAGCCACCGTTCATTTGACAGCAAGGGACGTCGTTCGCCATGAAATGGTTCAGCGCATAGTAAGGGCTTATGAAAAGGCTGCCGAAGCCGCCGCCGCGCGAGCCGCAGAGCGAAACGCCGAGCACGGCTCCGATAGGAATACAGCAAAGAGCTGAGCGATCGAAGCTCTCAAGCGTATTCAAGCATTACTCACTATTGCAGCGAGGTGTTAAAGTGAAGAAAAAGAATAAAACCGAGCAAGCTGAGCTCTCAGCCATCGATAAGCCGGCTTCAAAAGGCATCGGCTCACTCATGGGAAAGGCGCGAAAGGCCGTTGAACCGAGCTTTGGCTTCATCGTGCTTGCGATAGTTGCCGTTTTGATTTTCCTGACCTCATATATCAGGCTTTCAAGCGTTTGGCCTGAGAACGACGGCTGGAATCTCGTTTGGCTTGCCGTGATGTGCGCCGTGTGCTCAGTTGCTTCCATACTTTTGTTTGAGACCTATCTGTACTACGAAGAGCGATCTCTTCTAACAAAAACCAACAGGCTCTTTGCTGTAGCTGCCCTCATCGCGGTTGCTTCGGTACTGACCGCAATTACAACGGCGCTCTCATACACCTTCGTTGCCGCACCTATTGCGATAATCCTCTGCGGCATTCTTATAACGAGACGCTCCGCCTATTCTTTGAGCGTATTCATGTCCGCAATTTGCCTGCTGTTGACCATCGCCTTCTCCGGAACCGGCGCTTTGGACAAGCCGTTTCTGATCTTTCTTTCGGTTCTCGTTGGCGGCATCGTATCGGTTTTGATGCTCAATTCACGGCACAGCAGAACCCTTCCTATCCTCTCCGGTCTCGCAGGCGGCGCCGCCTCCGCGCTTATGTGCGCAGGTATACTCGCTTTTCTCCATGCCGATATCCATCGGATCATCTCCGATGCCGCATGGATGCTCGGCGGCGGGCTCATCTGCGGCGTTGTTGCAACGGGACTTCTTCCCGTGTTTGAGTCGGTTTTCGACGTTGCGACCGATGCACGGCTCAACGAACTTATGAACAACAACAACCCGCTGCTAAAGCGGCTTATGATCGAGGCTCCGGGAACCTACCATCACTCATTGATAGTCGGCGTTCTCGCCGAGAGCGCCGCCGAGATAGTGGGTGCCAATCCGCTTCTTTGCAAAACCGCCGCTTATTATCATGACGTGGGCAAGCTTGTGAGCCCCAAATACTTCAAAGAAAATCAAGGCGAGTATAACATACACGACGAGCTTACGCCCGAGGAGAGCGCAAAGAGGATAATCGCTCATCAGCGCGACGGAGCAGCGATGCTTGCAAAAAGCAGATTCCCGTCGGAGCTCATTAAGATCGCTTCGCAGCACCATGGCGACTCGGTTATGATGTATTTCTACAATAAAGCGCTTGAGCTTGCTGAGGACAGATCTTCTGTTAGGTGCGAGGATTTTGCTTACGACGGCGAAAAGCCACAAACGAAGGAGGGCGCCGTTCTCATGCTTG
>CADBGC010000190.1 GCA_902794055.1 uncultured Eubacteriales bacterium
CGGCGTTGAAGCAAAGCTCGTTTCCGAGAGCGAGGTTACCTTCCAGGGCATTGCAAACGGCGACTGCGGCGAAAGCAGCCGCTGGGTCCTCAAGATCAACGGCAGCGAAGTAACGGGATCGTATGATAAAACTACCGTAAGCAACGGTGATGAAGTTATCTGGCTCTACGTTATCGGTTAAGCTCGAAAAACAACTCAAAAGGAGCCCCTCTTATCGGGAGGCTCCTTTTTAGCGCCCTGCGCTCAGTTGCAGCCGCAGCCGCAGTTATTGTTGTTGTTTTCGCAGCCGCCCCAGCCGTTATCACAGCCGCATCCGATGCCGCCGTTGCCGAAGAGCAGGATGAGGATGATGAGCCACCATGCGTTGTTGTTATCACCGCAGCCGCAGCCGTTATCGCAGCCGCCGAAATTGCCGTTGCTTGCGAGGATAAGCAGGATGATCCACCAGTAAGAGTTGTTGAAACAGTTGTTGCACATAATTGCCTCCTTCTTTCCGGCGGGAGCCTTTATGCGCTCCTCCGCCTTCTGCTGTATAATACGCAGGGAGGCTAAAAAATGTGAACGAGCTTTAAACCGAGAGCCCCTTTCGATTTCGCCGGTCTACCATGCGGCATCGAAGCCGAGCAGCAGCACTCCCGCCGTTATCAGGCCTATCACCGCCGCCGAACCGAAAGCGGGCTTTATTCGCCTTTGCTTCAGGCAGTGGGAAAGGTACAGCGCATTGTAGGCAACGCATAAAAATGACAGCGCACATATTATCACGATCTCCACATCCTTCCGTTATCTTATCCGCTTCCATGCGCGGGCTCAAGCGTTATTATCTCCCGCTGCGCACAAGGTATTCGTCATCCAGATTCAGCTCCACCCGAAACTCCGCATAGAGCGATTTATAAGCATTTTTCCATGAAAATGCCTCCCATTCCTCGGTCGAGCGGAAATTCATGGAAGCGTATTTTCCAAATCCCATGGCATCGCTCGAGCATGCTCTGCATTCTTCAAAAACGGCTTTCAGCGCCTCTTCCAAATGGGCTTTGAGTTTCTCCCTCTCCCCGTTTTCCCAATTTTTCCCTATATTATTCGACGGATCGCGCTCCACGGTCACATTCAGCCCGAGCGTGACCCTTGCATGCGGCGCATCGCCGCCAAGCTCCACATCAATGCGCCTTTTATTCGGGAAAACGAGCAGGGATGCGGTTTCGCCGTTTTCAAGCGGATAGGCTATCGTTCCTCTTTTGTAATCCCCGCGCACAAGGTTCATGAATTGGGTCTGCGCAGGCGAAAGCTCGCCGCACATCATTTCGCCGTCAAACAGCGCGCAACCCCTTGTTAGCCCCTGCATGCCCCCTATCCTTGCGCCCTTTTCAGCATCGGATATCGGGTTCTCGCCCTTTTCGGCGCTGTCGCGTTGCTTCATATCAGTGATTATCCGCTCGTCGTAATAGCCAATTGGCGCTGCGGCATCGAGTCTGCCGCCGTTTACCGCCTCAAGAAAGAGCGAAAGGTTGATCGCGGCGGTCTCGCCCGTGGTTTCAACGTTTGATATCAGAGCATCCTGCATCTTGGCTATATTCGCATTGTTATTTGAGGCAATGCCGCCGATATAATCCCGCACCGAGCAGCGGGCAACCACCATCAGCGCGGATTTTCGTATTCTGAGCACGTCGAAGGACATATTCATTATATCCTTGAGCTTTCCTTCCTTCGCAAGCTTTTCTCCAACGATGAAAAAATGCGTTCTTGTGAAATTCAGATCATATGCCGTGTTTGATGAAAGCTCGCTTACCGCCTCAAAGATATCCCGCGCTTCGCAGGATAGGATTATCGAGCCTCCGCCATCCTGCGCCTCCCCTGTGCTCTCGCGCTGAAGCTCAAGGGTTATCTCGTATTCCTTTGCCGTGCCTTCATCCACGCCTATCGCCACAACGTAGCCGCAGCGTTCAACGCTGACAGGGTGCATGCAGGCGCAGAGCGGAGGAAGAAGTATGAGCAGAAGCGCCGATAAAAAGCTGCGCAGAGCTGTTCGTTTTCTCTCTATTAATTTAGCTTTTTTCACTTGCTTATGCGTATCTCCTTTTTCTTCCCGAGGCTGCAAGAGCGGCGGCAAGCGGCACGGCGCATATTGGGATAAAGGCGTATTCGCTCAAAAACTCCTTTACAGCAAAAAATGCCTCGCTCATTTTGCTTTCCACCTCTATCATTATCATAAGTGACGAAAGCGCCGCGCCCGCGCATATTACGGGGCGAATATCGCGCATATCGAAGCTTTGTGAAAACAGCCTTGCTCCCGAATGGATGCAGAACGCCGCCGCGATCATGCCCCCGCCGAGCCATATCATGTGCGCAAGCTTATCCATGCGCATAAAATGTGCCTCGAATTTATTCAGATAGTTTATGCGAAACATCGGCATGAACAGCTCCCCAAGCTCCTTATAGGTGTAGCACAGGCCCAGCGCAAGCTGAGCAACAAGGCAGATCAGCGAGGAAAACAGCGCGGCCTCGATACCCGCCCGCTTCGCCGTTTTAAGATCATTCAGTCCGTCCGCATTTATCAAAAGGCACATTAGCGCGGGAAGGAAAGTGCCGATCTCCTCGAGCGTTTGCACCGCGATCTGCAGTGCGCTGAGACCGGGAAGCGGATGGAGCCTATATGCTTCAAACTCCGATGTGGAGCCGGCGATCGACAGCATGAGCACAATAAAGAGCGCAGGCGCGATCAGCTTCGCCGTTCTTCCGATTGTTTCAAACCCAAGAAGCGCCGTTATAAGCACCGCGGGAAGCGTGAATACCACTATTCGCGAGTAGCTCACCCCATCAAAAAACAGCCCGTGCATAGCTCTGATGAACTGGGACATCTGTGCGTAAGCCCAAAAGTTAACAAGCATCGTCAAGCCTATGGAAGCTAAAGGCGCAAGCACGCCTCCGAAGCCCTTTGAGATGAGCTCGCCAAGGTTTGATGAGCCGCTCCTTTCCATCAGCCCCGCGATCAGCAGGAATACCGC
>CADBGC010000191.1 GCA_902794055.1 uncultured Eubacteriales bacterium
AAGGCGGAGTTTGCAAAGTATCTTACGCGAAACGAGGAAGTGAGCTTCACTTTCCGAAAAGTCGAGTATCATATCCGCATACTCGGTGCGCGCATCTATCCGCAGGGCTATGCGGCGATAGCGGAGCTTGCCCCCTCTATGAAGGGCGTGAACGTTATCGCGGATATCGGCTACGGCACGGTAAACACGCTTTTTATCGTGGACGGCAAGCCGCAGGTCACGAAAATGTTCACCGAGGACTTCGGCGTATTCAAATGCATGCAGGCAGCGCGTGCGGAATACTCGAACGCGCACGGTAAAGCCCTCGACGATTCGATACTCGAGGACATTTTCATATCGGGCAGCGCGGATATCGCAAAGGACGATCTTAAGCTTATCCGCAATGCCGCAAACAGATACACCGACGAGCTTTTCAGAAGGCTGCGCGAGCACGGGTATGATGAGCGCACTATGATGCTCTATATCACGGGCGGCGGCGGATGCATTGTGAAGAACTTTTACCGTTTCAATAAGGATAGGACGGTGTTCATCGATGATATCAAAGCGGCGGCAAAGGGATATGAGTATCTGGCGGGATTGCAGATGAAAGTCGGTGAGAGCAAATGAAAAACACGCACCGTATAAGCGTTCGATTTGACCTTGCGGACGGCGAGCAGCGAAAAGTGTTTGAAGCTCTGCACGGCATTGACCGCAGCGTAGAAAAGTCCATAAGCGCATTCATCATCAAGGCGGTTGGAGCATACTTAGACCGCCTTAATAGTCCGAGCGGCTGTGGCTTCACTTTGGACGAGATGCGATCGGCTATTCGCGAGGAATTGAGCGGGATAGAGCTTGCATCCCGCGAACCTTTAAGAACGGCAAAACCGCTTTCCGATATGACCGAAGAGGAGCGGGCTGAGAATGACAAAAATGTACTTGCGGCACTCGACCTGTTTTCGTGACGCCAAAACAGGCGATCATGGCGCCAGAGCGCATTTTAGGCAATTACCCGTGGCGCCACCAATATCAGGCAAAAAGATCGGAAACCGCAATGACCGCAGGAAGGAAACCAACCTCCATGATCACTGCACAAAGTTATAGCAAGCAGGGAACTTGTACGGCAAGTTCCGAAGCGGAGAGCAAACTGCTCCCGCTGATTTTAGGGGACACCCCTAATACCCCGGAAAGGAGAGTGATGCCATATTGGGATTGCCCTTATACGATACAAATGCTATAATATTAGCGATAAAATACTATAACTATTATTAGGAGAAAAGCAATATGGGCGTTTGGAGAACGGGAGTTAGCAGCAGCGACGAATTCTGCGAGGTTTGCGAAGAGTTCTATGAGCGATACTTTGAGGACACCGATCCGGTCAAAATTGCTTCGGATATCAGAAACGAATATGCTAAAGAGTTTTTCGATGACGACGGGCAAATAATGAATCCGGTTCTGTTTGCGCTCGCAAAATGCCTTTGGGAGTGTGGCGCAAAGGATCAAGCGCTTTTTGATGAAGTTGGCGAGATCATCGCGCAGGGCAAGGATCTTCCTTTTTGGGAAGCGGAAAACGGCGGAGATAAAACGCTTGTCAAGAAAAGAAAAGCCGCATTGGATAAGTTTTGGAATAGGTTGAATTCCGAACGACAGACCTACAGGAAGCCAAAGAGAAAGCTCAAAAGTAAACCCGCGAAAACGCCAGAGCTGCCTTCGCTTTTCAAGGGTGATGTATTCGCGTACCGTGATGAAAGCGTATATCGTGCAGCCGTCGTGCTGGATCATATCGATACTCCTTCACTATTTGCTGGCGGCGCAACACTGATTGCTGTCTGTGATGAATCATTTGAGTATAAACCGACAATAGCTGAAATCCTTGAAAGTAAGACGAGTACCATTTTTTGGTGCATAAAGCAATCTGACATTCCGAAAAAAGGGCGTTTTGTGGTCGGCAAGCTCGAAATACCCGGCAACTATAACGGACGCGCGGGATTCTTGATCTCTCGATCAACAGTTTACATTCTTTCCGATGCCGATCGTTCGTTTTTCTTCCGTTCCGAAAAATGTTTGCAAACCATGCGCCGTTTACTGATCGGAACCTATTCTATAAAGGCGGTCATCGCCGTGCCTGGGATAATTCCCGGAATAGGTATGCCTTAACAGCATTGAGTTATTTATGTACAATATAGAAATGAATTGATATACAGCATGAATGCCAGCGTCCTACACGGGCGCTTTTTTCTATCAAATAAAACTCAAAGGAGCGTGATGCCATGAACAAAGGCAAGAAACAAAACAAACAAAAAGAACGGAACGGCAGGCTGGAGATCAGAGTGTCTGAAAAGGAGAAATCCGCGATCACACGCAAGGCGAAAGCCTGCGGCTTGTCGATAAGCGAGTATGTTCGCAAGCGCGCGCTTGGATACGAGCCGAGAGCCGCACCGAGCGATGAGCTGCTGGCATCTACTTCCGCGCTGATAGAGCTTGTAGATAAAAATGAAGCTTCGGCTGATTTGGAAGAAACAGCACTCGAATTGCTTGCGGATATCCGAAGAGCCTTCTTTGAAAGCGGTGCGGGCTGATGGCGACCACAGGGTTCTGGCCTGTTAAGGGTGGAATAAACAGGGTGCTGGACTATGTGAGCAACAGAGATAAGACCGCAAACCCCGAATACGATGCGGAGCTTCAAAACGCTATCGCCTACGCCGCCAATCCAACCAAGACCGAAAAGCAGCTTTTCGTTTCCGCTTTGAATTGTCCACATCAACAGGCGTATGAATGGATGATGGCAACAAAACGGAGATACGGCAAGCTCGGCGGCAACACGGCCTATCACGGCTATCAGAGCTTCGCCGCAGGAGAACTCACCGCCGATGAAGCCCACAAGATAGGCGTTGAAACCGCGCGGCGCTTGTGGGGCGGTGAATACGAGGTTTTAATAACCACGCATCTCAATACAAATAATCTGCATAATCATTTC
>CADBGC010000192.1 GCA_902794055.1 uncultured Eubacteriales bacterium
CTCAAAAGCCTAATGATGAGCAACACGGCCAGACCCTTCAAAAGCTGAAAGGCTCTGGAGTTGACGGAAACGTCTATAATTTTATATATAATGAAAGCGATAATAAGAATGTCGAGCAGATCCTGAAAGCGGAGCTGATCGAGGCCGTTTCTTATCGCGCCCACTATCTCATCAAAATGCATCAAGTCCTCCTTGCTGCCAAGGCATACACCGCGAAATGCAAGAAACCTTGCAAAATCAATAAAAACGCTGCCGTATGCCCTGCAAAATACAAAGCTTATCCATAATACCCATAAATACTACTATATCATAACACATATCGATAAAAAATTGTAGTCGCTTTTATAAACTTTTTTTGAATTTTTTTGTTAAAGCCCGTTTAGCAGCTCAAAAATCGCCCTGAGAGAAAAATTATTAAGAATTTACAAAAAGAGTGTTGCAAAAAATGAATAATAATGATATAATAAGCCTGAGACTATTATGGAGCGCTTTTATAAAGCTAAAGTGTTTGTCGATGAAAGTTAGGATCAAGAGCGAACCGTTCCTGCTGTATGAAACATTGGGAATGGTTGGCAGATATTATACGAAAACCTCATACGTCAAATCCGCCGAGCTGCTGATAAGCAAATACGGCGCTCTTTTAACGCAAAGCCAGATCAGTGAACTCAACAGCAACGCGATGCTTGCCGAGCAGTTCACAAACGTTGTTTGCGCCGATCTGGATCTTGAATCGCCCGACGTAAAATTCTTCTTCAAGCCGTTCGAAACCGGCAGGCCGAACGAGATCAACTGCGTTGCAAGGGTGCTTTTGCTTTCGCTTATGGGGCTTACCCACTCCGACTTTGACGAGCAGATCGCGGAAACGAAAAGACGCTGGCATGAGATAAAGGAAGAGGGCATTGAGATCATCGAGTTCACAAATGCCGGCATTTCGCTTACGAGCGCGCAGGGCAGGGAGGTTCCCACCCTCTTCGAGCAGCTCTATGCGCTGCAGTATCCTCACGAAGCGAAGATGGATGCATTCCGCGTTCTTGATAACTTCGATTATTATATCGATAAGCTTGCAGACCTGCTTCGCCCCTATTCCGAAAGGCTCAGGGAGGGTATGTCCAGGCTGGCGCCAATCTATGCCGCCGCAGCTGAATATTGGGACTACAGCTTCAAAAAAATGTCGCGCGATCAGTTCC
This sequence comes from uncultured Eubacteriales bacterium, assembly GCA_902794055.1. Taxonomy (GTDB): domain Bacteria; phylum Bacillota; class Clostridia; order Christensenellales; family CAG-138; genus PeH17. Next base: position 1,188 of record CADBGC010000192.1, read on the forward strand.
TCGAGCTGGTTCATATCGATCCCGAAACAGAGAAGTTCTATGAAACCAACGTTGCGGTCAGCCTCTTCTTCTTCAACGAGATCGGCTATGGCTACGACGTAGTTCCGGATTCTGATGATGAGGTGACCACCATATTCGTCGGCGCTGCGGTCTATCCCGAATACACCAAGGGCTATTCCGAGCAGCGCGCCGACAGGCTTGCCGAAATAATGAAATCCTTCTCGGATCCCGTAAAGCTCGATATTCTTGCAAGATTGAGCGTTAATCCGGACTATTGCCTCAATATCTCGCAGCAGATGAATCTAAATGCGGGCAATGCCTCAAGGCATCTGACCTCGCTATATGATTGCGGCCTGCTTCTCAAGGAAAGACATTCCGGCCGCACCTATTACAGCACCGATATAGAAGCTGTGAAGCGCGTGTTTGCAGATCTTGAGACGTATCTTGTAAAGTTGAATCGCTAAACCCCATGCGTGCGGAGTGGATTAGCTCTCTGCTCTGCGGAACCGGCGCGTGGTGTTACGGCTCTGCGGAAGACGTTCCGCGGAGCCGTTTTTTTCGAGGTTAAGAGGTTGATTATGAAGCTTGCTATTATCCAAATGCAGGTTGGCCCGAATAAGGCCGAGAATCTTCAAAGAGCATCCGCACTTGCGCTTGAAGCAAAGGGGGCGGATGTAATAATGCTGCCCGAAATGTTTTGCTGTCCCTATGAAAACAGCGCGATAGTTCGCAGCGCCGAAGCAGGGGATGGCGAAACCGCCGAAATGCTTTCTCAAGCTGCGAAGGCAAGCGGAGCATACGTCATAGGCGGCAGCATGCCGGAAAAGGATGGCGAAAAGCTGTTCAACACATGCCTGATCCATGATCCGAGCGGCCGGCTTATCGCAAAGCACCGCAAGGCGCATCTTTTCGACGTGGATATCAAGGGCGGTCAGCGATATAAGGAGTCCGATACATTTTCCGCGGGTGACGGCATAACCGTGTTCGACACGCCGTTTGGAAGATTCGGAGTTTGCATCTGCTTCGATATCCGCTTTTCATCATTCATACATGAAATGAAGGATATCGACTTTCTCGCCGTTCCCGCCGCCTTCAATATGACCACTGGGCCGCTGCATTGGGAGCTTCTGTTCCGCGCCCGCGCCGTGGATGAGCAGATATTCACATTCGGCTGCGCTCCGGCGAGGGACGAGAGCGCCAAATACGTTTCCTATGGCAACTCTATTGCAGTCAGCCCGTGGGGAAAGGTCATCGCACGCGCGGGATTTGATGAAACGGTGTTGACGGTTTCGGTCGATCCAAACGAGGTTCGAGAGATTCGAGCGCAGATACCGATAGGCAAGATCTGATAAAACGATAACCGAATAACAGAAAAGCCCCCAAAATCGAGGGGGCTTTTTCGTATGCCGGTCACACCGGCTTACAGGTTTTTTCAGTTCCTTTCAACAAGGCCCATTGCGATACGAAGAATGGTGATCGCATCGCCCATGCTGATCCTGCCGTCGCTGTCAAGGTCGCCGTGCGCAAGCTGCTGCTCGGTGGGCGAGATAAGACCCATCGAGATGCGCAGAGCCATGATGCCGTCCGAAACGTTAACGGTGCCGCTGCCGTCGAGGTCGCCGTCGGGAGCGGG
>CADBGC010000193.1 GCA_902794055.1 uncultured Eubacteriales bacterium
AGTATCAACGGGATCTGGGTCGAGGGCAAGCTGAACGACGTTGAATACAACCTGCATCCCATCTTCAACGTTATGGTGCCCAAGACCTGCGAAAACGTGCCGGACGAGGTGCTCGATCCCCGCGAGATGTGGGCCGATAAGGAAGCCTACGACAAGGCGGCGCAGGAGCTTGCCAATATGTTCGTTAAGAACTTCAGCAAGTACGACAACATGCCCGAAAACATCATCGCCGCCGGCCCCAAGGCGAAATAAGCTGTAATCTTAAGAAATATAAGCGCAGATCGAGGCTTTTGCCCGGTCTGCGCTTTTGATGTATCGTATGGGACCCAAAAGGCTCGATAAAGCCCGCTTGAGCTTACTTGCCGAACAGCAGAGATAGTATCTCATCGGCGCTCATGCCAAGGATGCCGTCCGGGTCGGTGAGCACGCCGCTGCCGTCCAAGCTCCAACGGAAGAAGCCCGCATTGCCGCTGCGCTCAAAGTCGATGTAAGTCGAGTACGGCACCGTGATATTCTCATACCTTTCGTACCACTCAGCATAGTACCTTTCGGTATACCGCTTGACGAGTGTAAGCGCCATGCCGCCGCCTTTTCCATTCGGGTCGAGCGCGCTTAGCTGAACGCCGCCGCCCTTGCTGCCCGTTCTTGAGGGAGTGGGGGAGGAGTGCAGTATAACGAGGCTTCCGTCCTCGCAGCGGCCGAGCACGAGGTAGGCATGTCCCTTGAAGCTCACTATATCGCCGCTTTGAAGCTTGGTGCCGCCGTTTTCAAGCTTATCGGAGCTGAAAGCGCCGTAGCCCATGGAGGAAAGCGTTTTTGCAATATCGGTGGATTTGAAAACGCAGCCTGCGCCGCCGTCACGGGATTCGAGCGCGCAGTAAACCGTCCGCCCGAGGTAGCCGGAGCAATCGAGCCCGGCATAGAAGTATTCTATCCAGCCGCCGAAGGGATAATAGCTCGTTTCGGGCGAAGCTTCATTCTTATAGGAATAATTCGCATCCTGTCCGAGGAAGAATTCGCGCCAAGTGCGCGGCGCAGCCGTTCGCCTTGTGAGCGCCGAAGCGCCATCGTCCTGCCAATTCCAGCCGCCGCCGTAAACGTACAGCGTGTGACCAACGGGCTGCATCGCCGCTGCAAGCAGGTTTTTGAGCGTTCCTTCACCGGGCTTGTACGAAACGGGGGAAGCTTCGCTGTCGTTGAGTTCAAATGCGGGAGCGGCTTCGAGCACCGTTTCGTTTTCGACCGTCAGCTCGTATTCATAGCCCTCGTAAAGCTTGTTTTGAACGGTGAACTCCGCATCGTTTTTTACCGCAAACAGCAGCTCTTCGCCGTCTGAAAGGAAACGGAAGAGCCTTGCGCCGTCCTTTTTGACCTCATCGGCTGTCACGCTGCCGTAGCCGAGTATGCCGAGATATTTCGCAACAAGCTTTTCGGAGCCGCTCTCGGGCGTGGACTCGGCGGTGGGGCCTGCGGTATCCGTTGGCGCGGGGGATGGCGCATCGGAAGGCGCGGGGGAGTGGGTGCCGAACGGAGCGGCTGTGTCGGTCGGAGTTGCTGTGCCGGTCGGAGCGGGGGAGTGGGTGCCGCCGTTCACCGAAGGCTCGGACGGAGCGCAGGCAAGAGCGGCAAGCGCAAACATAAGCGCGGCGCAAAAAAACGCGAAAAAGCGCAGTCTCGGCAGGGGGGGTCGGCCTTTTAAAGAATTTTTTACGGAATGCGGATGCATAATAATATATCTTTCCTTTGCACTGTGGCTTCGTCGTTGGGGGAGCGCATCGGCACGGCAGCGCAGTGCCGACTAAAAGATTATAACTCATTTCGGGTCGGTATTTCAACATATTAGTTTTTGCATTCATTCTTGCACAGCCCGTTTGCCGCCACACCGCCGAATGGGAGATGATATATTGCATAAATCTGTTGCGCGGATATTATCGGCAGGCAAAGGAATAGCTTTGGCAGGTGGGCGAAAATGCCTCGAGGCGGCAAAAATGGGCGGAACAGCCTTGAAGGAGCCGTTGCAAATGCCTAAATGACAGAAAAAATACATTTAAAAACAGGCATACAAACTATTTCAAACACATAAATTAAAAAAAAATATTCAAAACACGCAAAAGGTATTGCATTTCTTGGAAGTTAATGATATTATTAAGTATCCTATGTTGCATATACTATAGCTATTTTTGGCTCGGTTATGCAATAATATTATGTAGGAGGATAGATATGAAGAAGTTTATCGCACTGGTACTCGTTGCGATCATGGCTCTTTCCATGGTAGCAGCCTGCACCCCCAAGGATCAGGGCACCAACACCCCTGAACCGACCACCGTTCCCGGCGAACCCACCAAGGCTCCCGAGGGTGACGTAACCAAGGCTCCCGAGGGTGACGTAACCAACCCTCCCGCCGAGGAGACTCCCGCTTCCACCCCCTTCGTTCGCCCCACCAGCTACGTTCGTGCGGACGATGAGGAGATCTACGATCTCGTTCTCGCCAAGTTCGAGGAAATGATGCACACCGCTGAGGCGGCCGCCACCCCCGATGAGAAGTTCGTTCTCTACGCTCAGGCGGAAGCTTATCTTCTCAGCACCGGTGTCATGATCCCCACCACCACCCAGGGCGGCACCTATCAGATCAGCCGCATTGCTCCCCGCACCGTTCCTTACGTTCAGTGGGGCAACGATGACGACCGTTTCTTCGGCCTCGTTATCTCCGATGAGTTCATCACCAAGGAAGAGCGCGCTGAGCTGCTCGAGCAGTGGCGCAACGCCATGGAAGGCAAC
>CADBGC010000194.1 GCA_902794055.1 uncultured Eubacteriales bacterium
TTTTGGTAGTATTCCGCCACCTTCAGCCCCGGATTGCGGCTTCCCGAATGGATTATCAGATAGAGGTTTCCCTCTTCATCCTTATCTATCTCTATAAAATGATTGCCCCCGCCGAGCGAGCCGAGGCTTTCGAGAGCACGGCGAAGATCGATCCTTTCCGCACAGCGAAGCTCCGCAAGATCGATCTCATCCGCCATCGCATGGGGGTTTTCGCGCACGGAAAAGCCGTGCGGGATATTCTCTCTAATAAATGCATCGAGTTTGGGCAGATTCACACAGCTCTCTTCGAGCAGAACGGTCTCCATGCCGCAGCCGATATCCACGCCCACGAGATTAGGCACTACGGCTTCGTTTATCGTCATCGTGGTGCCAATGGTGCAGCCCTTGCCGGCATGCACATCCGGCATTATTCTTATTTTCGCGCCTTCGATGAAGCTTTGATCGCAAAGCGACTTTATCTGACCCTCTGCGGAGGGCTCGATCTCGGATGCAAACACCTTGGCTTCGGCAAATTTACCCGATATTATCATTATGCGATACGTTGACCCTTTCTACATATTCGGGCGCTTATCGGCTCCGTGCGTAAAGCGCCTTTTAAGCAGCGAAAGCAATTCAAAGTACCAATAGCCGATGCTCCCGCCGAGAACGTTGTTTATAAGATCGTCGGTCTCAAAAACGCCGACATGCATTATTATCTGAGTTATCTCGATCATCAGCGACAAAAGGCAGCAGGCAAACAGTGCTTTTTTGAACGGGATCCGCTTGCTCCAATTCAGCAAAAAACCGAATGGAACAAAAACGAGAATGTTTGAGATGATCTGTTTTCTGTAAGTGCTTTGACCGATCCTGAAATATGACGAAAACGGCACTAAGCTTAAGTGAGCGCGCCTTGTGACATGCCTTCTGATTATCGTTTCATAAACTATGAACAGGATGAAGACGAACACCAAAGAAACCTTCAGCCATGATATCTTCGACCTTCGCCTTGAAAGCACGGATACCGTGTAGGCGGCAAGCGGCACCATTATAAAAACTCCAACGAACAGAGTAAGTATGGAGCTTATTCCCGCACGATCCAGCATGTATGCAATGGGCAGCCTGTAGTATTTGGGAGCTATCAACAACATTATCTTCATCCCCGATCGTCCGACTGCAAACGGTTCATCCCTTCACGGGAGTAAACTCAATCCAAGTCGTAAATATTCCTGTCGGCATCCAGGCCGAGGCTCTCCACGAACTGCCTCTGCCTGAGCCCTTCTTTTTTCAAATCGTTCATTTTTGAAATGGAAATATTCTTGGCTCTTATCTGCTTGAGCTCCTTGCGAAGCGCATGTATCCACGCAAACGGTCGGCAAATCGCATTTTTTTGCGCCTTATCCCAGCCGTTCATTCCCTTCTGCTGCAGCCTTGCCAATATCTTGAACGGATTCGTGCTTCTCAGGAAAACCGAGGCAACGTATCCCTCTTTCCCTGCCTTTATGCCGAAATTGCCCTTATCAAAGATATAGTTCAAAAAGCTGTCGCACACCTCTGGATCGGCATCCGCGCACCAAGTCAGCTGCTTATTGAGCCCAAGATGCATTTGGCACATTCGCGTTACTATCTTTGCAAACTTATCAAGACCCACACTTTTAGTAAGCTGCAGATATTCCCGCTGCCATGCTTCATCATCTATATTCTTATCCACAAACATCATCCAGTCGAGTATCTGCCTCAAGCCAAGCCCCACGCGCAGATGCTGGTTGATATGGAAGAGCAGAACCACGCCGTTTAGCTTTTCGGTCAGCATCGGAAACTCCATGAATTCGATGCTTCCGTTTACACGCTCATCGATCCCTTTTTCAAATATGCTCAGCAGTTTATCGTTGCTTTCATCCACGATCGGCAGCCTTCTGTGCAGTTCAAACATCACCTTGTATTTAACATATCCCTCATGGTGCTGTTCATTGCTTCCGAGGTCGCCGTCGTGCTCAAAGCCGTTTTGCTCAAGCAGCTTTGCCGTACGCTCAAAGTCGTTCCTTTTAACGAGCAGATCCACGTCCCCCATCATTCTGAGAAGGGGATCGGGGTAATAGACCGCTGCTGCCGCACCTTTTATGATAACAAAATCGATGCCGTTTTGCTCAAGCAGCTCGACCAGCTTCTGCTGGGCGCTCATAATGTACAGAACTCTGATCTGATACTCCATGCTCATTCTGCGCCACTCTTCAAAAAGCTTCTCGTCCTGCGGCTTATGCTTAAGAAGCCAATTATCCGCAAAGCAAAGCACGGTCTGAACGCTCAGCTCCGAAAAAACCTTGGCTATAGTGTTGTCATCGAGCTTATCTGCGCCTTTGTAATGCGTATCAAAGTCCTCGCCGAAGAGGCTTTCCCTGATTATGGCGCAAACTATTTCCCTTATTTTGTCCATCGTATAATCCTCTCACTCAAGGCACGGCTTGTTGCAGTATCCATCCGAGGTCAGCCGCAAGCCGTTACTCGATGAAATCAAACTCCCATTCACCCATGCGCACAATACTTTCCTCGTTTGCGCCCTTTTCACGCAGCGCATCGATTATGCCCTCGGATTCGAGCATGCGCTGGAATCTTCTCATGCTCTCCTCATCCTCGGCGTTCGTGGTGTCGAGGATATAGTCCACCGTGCCGCCCGTGACAACGAAAACGTCGTCCTCAATATTTATCTCGAAGCCCCATACGTACTGCGCGGCGGGGATAATGTCGTCCTCCTCAAACTCAAGCGTTTTGGGAAGTGTCTT
>CADBGC010000195.1 GCA_902794055.1 uncultured Eubacteriales bacterium
CATCAGTTTATCGTATCGCGCATCGGAAACAAGCCCGATATTTCGTCCTATCTCTGTAAGGCGCAGATCGGCGTTGTCCTGCCGTAGTATCAATCGGTACTCAGCCCTGCCCGTCATCATGCGGTAGGGCTCGTTCGTGCCTTTGGTGGAAAGATCGTCCGCAAGCACGCCTATATAGGCATCCGACCGCTTCAAAACGAGCGGCGGCTCGCCACGAACGAACTGCGCGGCATTTATCCCCGCAAGAATGCCCTGCGCGGCGGCCTCCTCATAGCCGCTCGAGCCGTTGAGCTGCCCTGCAAAGAAAAGCCCCGCGATATCGCGGCTTCCGAGCGTTGGATCGAGCGCGGTGGGGTCGATGCAGTCGTACTCGATCGCGTATCCATAGCGCGTTATTTCGCAATGCTCCATGCCCTCGACCGTGCGCAGTGCCGCAAGCTGAACGTCCCTCGGAAGGCTCGTCGAGAAGCCCTGCACGTACATTTCGTCTGTTCGTTCTCCCTCGGGTTCAATGAAAAGCTGATGCCTTTCCTTATCCGCAAAGCGCACGAGCTTATCCTCGATGGACGGGCAGTAGCGTGTAGGCGCGGCATTTATCCTGCCGCTGAACATCGGCGAACGGTCGAGCCCGCCGAGGATGGTCTCATGCGTTTTTTCGTTCGTATAGGTCATGTGGCATGGAAGCTGAGCGCGCGAGTTTTTTTTTGTTAAATAGGAAAATTTAGGTATTGGCTCGTCCCCCGCCTGCAAAATCATCCTATCAAGCTCGAGGCTCCTCTTCAGCACTCGCGGCGGCGTACCCGTTTTAAAGCGGCGCAGCGAAAAGCCAAGCTCCGCAAGCGCTGCGGAAAGCCCCTCAGAGCGCGCAAGGCCGCTCGGCCCCTGCTCGCGGCTGTATTCGCCGATGTGGATGCGGCTTTTTAGGTACACACCCGCGCAAACGACGAGCGCACGGCATGAATATTTCACGCCGCCCGCGCAGATGATGCCCGTCACCCTGCCGTTTTCAACGATTATCCTCTCGCATTCATCCTGAATTATTATAAGAGAATTTTCCCTTTCAATGACGTGCTTCATTCGCATGTGATAGCGGTTTTTATCGATCTGGGCGCGCAGCGAATGTACGGCGGGCCCCTTGCTCAGATTGAGCATGCGCATCTGAATAAAGGTCTCATCCGCCGCAAGCCCCATCTCGCCGCCGAGCGCATCTATCTCGCGCACGAGATGCCCCTTGCTCGTTCCGCCGATCGCGGGGTTGCATGCGCAAAGTGCGATGGAATCGAGGTTCAGGCAAAGCACGAGTGTGCGAAGCCCGAGACGGGCGCAGCAGAGCGCTGCCTCGACCCCGGCATGACCCGCACCGGCAACGATTATATCGAATTTTTCGGAATAATTATAAGTCATTACGATTTATTTATCTGTGTTTGCCTGCAAGCTCACATCCTGCAAACGACCAATTCGCCGCTCTCGTTCACGCAGAAAGGCGGCTCGATAGCGATGATTTTCCCGCTCAAGGGAGCGAGCACTCCCGAAAGCTTCGGAAACTCCACGCGCACCGCCGCAAGCAGCAGCCGCGAGGGGAAGAGCCTGTTTTTGCGCCTGTCTCCGTACTTGTCGTCCCCCGCCACGGGGCAGCCGATATGTGCAAGGCTTGCTCGAATTTGATGCGTTCTGCCCGTGAAAAGTTCTATTTCAAGAAGGCTTACTTTTTCGCCGTTCAGCGTGAAGGTCTTGATAACGCGATAGCCCGTTTTCATCTCGCGCGAATGCTTCGTTGGGCTGTTGAAAACGCTTACACGCGCTCCTTCGGCATCCTTCTCCGCATGGAGCGTGAGAACGTCCTCCCGCTTGGGCGGCGCTCCGAAAACATAAGTTCTATAAAGCTTTTTAATATCACGCGATGCAAAGAGCTGCATCAATTCATCCCGCGCAGCCTCGTTCCGCGCAAAGAGCACAAGCCCACTCGTTGCCGCATCGAGGCGATGCACCGGGTACGCCTCTTCAAAAGCAAGGGAAAGCCGCGCCTCGAGCGTGTCCTCCCCGCCGTCCGCAATTGCGACCGAAATATCCGGCTGCTTGTTCACGGCGATTATATTTTCATCGATATACGGACAGCGCAGTCCGTTCGTTAGCGCGGTGAGCTCCTCGCCGAAATTCGCCCAGCTCGCGCCGCACGGCCGGCTCGTGAAGGTCATGCTCTCGCGAAGCGTGGGGTGCTCGAAAGTCAAGCTGTAGGCATACAGCGCGATCTGCTGCCCCGGCCGCGCCGTTTTATTGTACCTCTGATCGCCGTAAAGCGGCCTGCCCATCCCTGCAAACTGCACGCGAATCTGATGATGCCGCCCCGTTTGCAGCGAGATATCGACGAGCGCCTGCCCGTTTTTCTCGGAAACCAAAGCAAAATCGAGCTTGGCAAGCTGCGCGCCCGCCGCATTTTTATCAACGATGCGCGAGGAATGCGTATTCTCGTCACGAATCATATAATCTGTAAGACTTCCAAACGCGGGCAGCGGTGCTTCAACTATCGCAGCATATTTTTTAACAAGCCTTCGCGCCTTCACGGCCTCGGTAAGCCGCGCCGCCGCCTTGCTCGTTCGCGCAAAAACCATCACGCCGCCCACAGGCCGATCGAGACGGTGAACAAGCCCGAGATACACCTCGCCGGGCTTATTATACTTTTCCTTTATGTATTTTTTTGCTTCGG
>CADBGC010000196.1 GCA_902794055.1 uncultured Eubacteriales bacterium
ATATCAAGAACTGCGGAGAATTTGATCCTGAGGACGGCATAGTTACCGTCGATGCCGACGGGCAGCATCTCATCCCGGATGTAATGCGCGTTTGCGATGCGTTCAGGCGGGAGAGAAAGGCGCTCGTTATCGGCGGTCGCGCTTTCACCGGCAAGGTGCCGCTCAGAAGCCGCTTTGGAAACGCGATGACGCGCTTCGTTTTCGCTCTGACCACGGGCGTTCGCGTTCACGACACCCAGACGGGGCTTCGAGCATTCGGTGTTTCACTCATAGATGAAATGCTCGCTATAAACGGCGAACGCTATGAATACGAGATAAATCAGCTTCTGACATGCACCAAGAAGAATATCAAGATAGTGGAGCTGGAGATCGAAACGGTCTATCTAAACGATAACGAAAGCTCCCATTTCAACGTGGTGCGCGATTCATGGCGCATCTATAAATCGATATTTGCGTTCATCGGCTCGAGCTTCTTCTGCTGGCTGCTCGACTACGTGCTGCTGCTCGTTTTGACGGGCCTGTTTTCGCGCATAACGGGCGGCGCGGGCTTCACGGTGTTCGGAAAAACGCTTGAGCCCAAGCTCCCGGCGCTCGTCATCGCACGAACCGTCAGCTCCACGGCAAACTACTTTTTGAACCGCGAGCTTGTTTTCGCTTCAAAGGCGAAGGGCAGCCTCGTTCGCTACTTTGCGCTCGTGATAGTTATGCTGGTGTTCAACTATCTGCTGCTCAACCTGCTCACCGGCGCGGGTATCCCGCTGTCGATCGCGCAGATACTTTCTCAGCTCATCATCTACCCGATAAACTACGTGATCCAGCGTAAATACGTATTCAATGAAAGGAGTTAAGCAACGCGCTTTAAGAACGATGAGAAGTTTTAATGCGAAAAAAATTTTTATAGTTGTGATCGCAGACCTTGTTTGCTTTGCGATCCTGCTGCTCGGCTTTGCATGGTTTCATCATGCCAAGCCCAAGAAGATAACCCCCATGGAAGGCACAAGCTTCCTCGGAACGCCGAAGCCGATGCAAACAGCGGTGCCAACGCCCGATGCTTCCGCCGCTGCGAGCACAGACGAGCCCGCGCAGTCCACGCCGAGCGAGACCGCTCCTGCCGTAACAGAGCCCGCCTCAACGGGCAGCGAGGAAACCGCTGAGCCAAGCCAAGCGCCCACCGACGCGCCAACCGAAGCTCCCACGGCGCTTCCTTCAACGGGGCTTCTTGGAGGCAAATACGCCGATAAGTTCACAAGCGGAGAGATCGTCTATACCGACAGCGTCTACCGCAGCAGCAGCGTATGCATCGAGATAACCGAGCATGCGGTCACGGTGGAATATGTTCCCGTGCATTATTTCGTTGCCGATATCTATATTAAGGATATAACGAGCCTGCGCTGCGCCGTTTCGGAATCGAGCAACAATAAGGACAAGGTCAATGAGCTTGCCAACCAAAACGGCGGCATCGTTGCCACAAACGGCGACTATTTCCTTTTCCATTCGAGCGGACTTGCAATACGAAACGGTCAGCTTTGGAGGGACAGCTTGCATCCCGATCAGGACGTTTGCGTTCTATACCAGGACGGCACCATGGAAACCTATCTCAAGGGGCAGGTCGATCTTGAAAGCATCTATGCCAAAGGCCCCTATCATGCTTGGAGCTTCGGTCCCAGGCTTCTTGAGAACGGACAGCCGATGACCCGCTTCAACACCAGCGTTGAAACATGGAATCCGCGCTGCGCGATCGGCTACTATGAGCCGGGGCATTACTGCCTCGTGCTTGTGGACGGCAGGCAGGAGCCCGACTATTCCTACGGCCTCAAGATGGGCGATCTTTCAAAGCTGATGCATGAGCTTGGCTGCCGCGAAGCGTACAATCTCGACGGCGGCATGACCGCAATGATGGCGTACCACGGAGAGATCATCAGCAAGCCCTGCGGCGGCGGCCGACAGAGCTGCGATATCGTCTACGTGGCGGAGCCGCTTAACTGAAACGGAGGGCAAGCATGAAGGGAAACGGTCTTTTCGATTTTTCAAATAAAGTAAGGGTGATAAGGGTGATCCTATCGCATATCACCATGATGCTCGCCGTGCTGGTGCTTGTGCTGTTCGTTATAGACAAGGTGAACAACGCAATGGAGTTTATGACGAGCCAGCTCTCAAGATGGGTCTTTGCCCTTCTTGCGCTGTTCGCACTCATCACAGCCATTCTCAATATCGTCGCGCTTTGGGATAACCCCGATAAGCGCAGAAGGCAGAGAAATCGCAGCTTCCGAAACTGAACGCTGCAAATCAACTGTAAATCCGTTAAAAACGCCCGAGCTCTTTGGGCGTTTTGTGTATTTTATGCTCTTGTTCTTTTTGCGGTCAGCACCGCTCCAAGCGATGCGGCGGCGGAAACGATAAGGCATAGCAGGGCGATCTGAAGTGTAGTAACGCTTCTTTGAATGAGCCGCTCCGAAGAGGCGCTCAACACCGAAATATCGGCAGGGAATAGTGGGAAGATAAGATAACACAGCAGGGCTGCCGATATGCCGTGAATAAGCTTGGCGGAAAGGTATTCGGCTGCTCTAACGGGTGAAACGGCGTTTGCCTGCATGAAGATGCAGATACCGCCAAACGAGAGGATGAAGCAGGTTAGCGAAAGCGCAATTTGGGGCGAGACCCTTAAGGCGGCGAGCATATCAAGCCCGTTCGTCATT
>CADBGC010000197.1 GCA_902794055.1 uncultured Eubacteriales bacterium
TACGGTTTTCAAGGTGCTGCGCTCTCGCTTACTGGCCACTTCCGTGCCCCTCTCGGCGACAGCTTGGCTATTATACCTCTCCGCGCAACAAATGTCAAGTGTTTTTTTGAAAAATCTTTGTTTTTTCTATTTTTCGATTTTTTCTTTTATTTGCTTGAGTTTTTTCGATCATTCGCTCTGTTGTTTCCTGTGTTTCCTCTGTATATTTATTTTTATATTGTACAAATTTTCCAATTCTTGCCATATTTTCGCCGATTTACGCATTGTTTTTGATTCTGTATCTTTAGTTGATTATGCCCTTGTTATGCTCGTTTCCATACTGTATAATAGAGTTGGAGGTGTTGATATGACTTACGGCGCATTCAATAACAAGGGTGAAGAATACTATACCGATATGACCCGCATATTTGAAGCGATACACGATAAGCAGCGGAACTACAATTGGCTCATCACGGATGCGGTTTGCTACCCCTCGAACCCCGAGACTGCGAGGATGCTCGATATGCCATACTGTTGGCTCAGCGGGGATGATCTGACCGAGCTTGTAAAGAAGGAAGATTTTCAATGGATCTGGGCGGCGTTATCCGGCTTTGATAAAGCGATACCGCTATCGGAAGTATTGAAGTATGAGCTTCCGACTGCCGTGGATTACAGCGGGCATTGGCATCTGCCGCTCTCCATTCAGCACCCTTTGGCTGAGATAGAGATCTTTCCTTGGGACAGCTCCGGAACCATGATCTTCAGCCGCGATAAAAGCATAGTTGATGATTTTCTGAGCTTTTTCCCGTTCAGCAAGAGGATGGAGGATGATCTTACTAATGAATAAGCGCGTTCGTCCGAAGTCAAAACCGCATTCGGAGCTTATTATATGAAAGATCGCTCACTCGCATCCGATCAGCTTGTGCGTATGTACGGCGACTTCGGGATGCCGATAATCGAGATCGACCCCGCCATCATACAAAAATGCGGGATGCCTTTGGTTAAGTTGCTGCGCCTTACGCGCCTTGCCCCCACAGGCGCGGCGGCGGGCAGGCTTATTCGTGCGGGAAGAGTTTCTCTGAACGGCAAGATCGTGCTTCGAACGAGCGCAGTCATATCCCCCGCGCTTTTGAAGAAGGGGTCGGCGCTCTCGCTGGGCGGCAGGATAGCAAGATGTGCCGTTATGATGAAGCGCTGAGGTTATATTGCGGCGCATCAGTCACACATTTCAACATAAAACGGGCTTCGGATATGCTTCCAAAGCCCGTTTGGTTTTTTAATGCTATTTTCAAAGCCCCATCGCGCTGCGCAGTATGGCAACGGCATCCGAAACGCCAACGCTGCCATTTTCATCGATATCGGCGCGTTCGCACTGCTCAGCCGTTAATGCGATCAGCCCCATCGCATGGCGCATGGCAAGTATCGCATCAGCTGCGTTGACACTGCCGTTTGCATCGATATCGCCCGCCTCGGCGCTTTGCTCAGCAGAGAGTATCTCGAGCCATTCCGAAACGAGCTCGAAAAGCTCCGTCTCGCTGTCCACCTTGCCTACGATCTGTGCGCGCACGGTGCCGCTGCGATCCACGATCAGAGTTTGAGGAATGCTTGTCAGCCCTTCGGGGCTTACTGCGTTTGCGACGGCGAGAAGCTCGTCGCAGATCAGCATGTGGTTCCAAAAATAGCCGTTTTCATTGACGAAGTCCACGGCATCCTGCACTTCGTATGAATACTCATAATACAACGCGCCCCAAACCTGAACGTCCGCCTCGGGAGTTTCGGAATAGTACTCGTGCAGAGCGAGGAAATGCGGAAGCTCGATCATGCACGGGCCGCACCAACGCTGCCAGAGGTTGATAACGGTTACGGTCGCTTCGCCGAAGATCGAGCCGTCCACGCTCTCGCCGTCGAATCCGACTGAAGTGAAGTCCAAAACATTCATGCCAACGCCGTTTCCCTTAACACTCGGTTTTTCGGCTTTGACGGCAAGGGACAATGCAAACACAAAGAGCGCAAGCATTATTGATAACGTTTTTTTGATGCAGTTCATATTGACCTCCGCGGCTTATAATAGCGGATCATTTCCGTTTTTTGCTCCAATCCGCTTTATCGCTCGATTTAAAATTATAGATGGGCAGTATGCGTTTCTCTATTCGCGCCGTTTCACCGATCGCTTCGATTATGCTTTCGGCATTTTTATACGCCATCGGGCATTCGTCGAGAGTGCTTTGATCGACCGAGGTGGTGAATATGCCCTCCATCGCCTTTTTATACGCCGAAACGGTGAAGCTCGAATTCGCTTCCCCGCGGCTCATCAGTCTTCCCGCTCCGTGCGGCGCACTCTCGTTCCAGTCGGGATTTCCAAGCCCCGTGCAGATAAGGGCTCCATCGCGCATATTCAGCGGAATAAGCAGCTTCTCGTCCTTTTTAGCGGAAACAGCGCCCTTCCTTAGGATCATGCTCTCGGTGTCGATATAATTATGGATGGTGGTGAAGCTTTCTTTTTCCTTCAGCTTCATGCCCTTGAGGATGACGGACTTCATTATGCGCCTGTTTAGATCAGCAAATCGCTGCATCAGCGCCATATCGTGCAGATAATCGTCCTTAGCTTCGCCCGTGAGGTATGCAAGCTCGAACGGCACCTCCGGCTGCGCCTTTCCGCCAAGTGTTTCATAGGCGAGCTTTTGGTAGTATTCCGCCACCTTCAG
>CADBGC010000198.1 GCA_902794055.1 uncultured Eubacteriales bacterium
GATCTCGCTCTCGCATCCCTTCGCGAGAAAGAGGATATTACGAAGAAATACGTTCAAAAGAACGCCGAGAGCATCGACGGCATCGACGAAGAGATGGGCAGGATCAACGATCAGCTTGCCGACATCGATCTGAAGCGAGCCGAAGCCGAGAACGCCGAGCAAAGCATCGAGGGCGATAATGAGGTCACAAACGACGATATCCGCGTGCTTTCTCAGGAGCTTTCGGAGCTGCGAGCCAAGCTTCAGCAGGCCAATAACGCCGTTGCTGAGCTGCAGGTGCTGATAATGGCCGCAACTAAGGAAAAAGCTTCCGCCAATGCCGAAATATCGAGGCTTCATTCCGAAAATGTAGCCATCTCCGAGAAAAAGGCGCAGCTTATTGCTTCGATTGAAGGGGCGAAGGCATCAAAAGAAGAGCTTATCAAGAAGCTCGGCAGCGTTTCTTCCGCCGTTGGCGCAGAGAAAGAAAAGGTAGATAAGCTTACGGATGAGCTGAGGCGGCTTGAAGCCGAGCGCGCACAGCATCTCACCTTGCTTGACGATGCCCGCTCAAGGCGCGAAAAGGCGCTTGCAGCGATAGACGAGCTAAAGGAAAGGCTTCATAAAAACGAGCTTAACCTGAATAAGCTGACTATCGACCTTCAAAATATGGTTGACCGCATTTGGGAGGAGTATGAACTGACTTATGAAAACGCTCAGGACTACCGCAAGACCATATCCACCACCCAGATGCATTCGCGCTGCGATGAGCTTAAAAAGCAGATAAGAGCGCTTGGCGAGGTAAACACCGCCTCTATCGAGGATTACAAGAGTGTTAAGGAGCGTTACGAGGATCTTTCCGCACAATGCACCGACCTTAGAAACGCCGAGGCCGATCTCAATGAACTTATCGGCGAGCTTACCTCAACGATGGAAACGGAGTTTGTGGAGCAATTTGCTAAAATTCAGGCGAATTTCTCCGAGACCTTCTGCGAGCTGTTCGGCGGTGGCAGAGCCGAGCTCGTGCTCTCGGATAAAAACGACGTGCTGAATTCCAATATTGATATCATCGCCCAGCCCCCGGGAAAGAAGCTTCAGCTTTTGACCCTTCTTTCGGGCGGCGAACAGGCGCTTACGGCGATCGCGCTGCTGTTTGCAATACTTAGGCTCAAGCCCGCCGCATTTTGCATACTCGACGAGATCGATACGGCGCTTGACGAAGCAAACGTGGATCGCTTCGCATCGTATCTGGACGATTATGCCAAGGGTACTCAGTTTATCATAATCACCCACCGCAAGGGCGCAATGGCTGTTTGCGATGCGCTCTACGGTGTTTCAATGGAGGAAAAGGGCGTTTCCTCGCTCGTTTCCGCCAAATTCAACTAAACAATAAGGAGCAATACTATGTGGGATTTTTTTAAACGCAAAAAAAAGAAAAAGGAAGAGGAGCTCGAAGCGGCACAAAATGCGGCGCTTGAGCAGGTGAACGAATCCGCTGAGGATGCCGAAGCGATCGCCGAGGATATCGCCGGCAAGGCCGAAGAAGCATTTGAAGAAGTGCAGGAGACTGCAGAAGGCTTTGCCGAAGAGGTTCGTGAAGAAGTGCAGGATGCTTTTGAGACCGCCGAGGAAGCCTTTGACGATATCAAAGAGAATATGGAAAGCCTTATAGAGGATGCCGCGGAGTCCGCAGCGGAAGCGGTAACGGAGCCTATGGATGAATTCGAAGCTCCCTCCCCCGCCGTTTCCGTTTCCGAGGAGATCGCCTCCGAAACCGCTGCACACGAACCTGCCGCAGCCGCCGAGGATAAGTCCGAAAAGAGGAAGGGACTTTTTTCCAAGCTCAAGGACGGCCTTAAAAAGACGAGGGACAATATTTTCGGCAATCTCTTCGTTGAAAGCGAGGAGAAGATCGACGATGAGTTCTATGAAGAGCTTGAGGAAGCCATGATAATCTCCGATATGGGCATGGCGACCACCGAGAAGCTGCTCGACGGTCTGCGCTCAAGGCTCAAGGCGGACGGCATCAGAAAGCGCAGCGAAGCGCGCGACGTTATGATCGAGCTGCTTGCCGAGACCATGCGCAATCAGGATGAGTTTATTCCCGACACACAGCCCGCAGTTATCCTTATCGTGGGCGTAAACGGCGTTGGCAAGACCACCTCCATCGGCAAGCTCGCTTCCATGTATAAGCAGGACGGCAGAAACGTGCTTCTTGCCGCGGGCGACACCTTCCGCGCAGCAGCCGCAGAGCAGCTCACAATATGGGCGGAGCGTGCGGACGTTCCGATCATCAAGCACAACGAGGGTGCGGATCCCGCCGCCGTCGTATTCGATGCTATCGCCGCTTATAAGGCGAGAAAATGCGATCTTCTGATCTGCGACACCGCCGGTCGTCTGCACAATAAAAAGAACCTTATGAGTGAGCTTGCGAAGATCCGCCGCGTTATCGAGCGTGAGCTTCCGAGCGTGGCGGTCGAGGTGCTGCTCGTTCTGGATGCCACCACCGGGCAGAACGCGATCGCGCAGGCCAAGGTATTCGGCGAGAATACCGGACTTACCGGCATAATTCTCACCAAGCTCGACGGCACGGCCA
>CADBGC010000199.1 GCA_902794055.1 uncultured Eubacteriales bacterium
AAGTTCACAAGATAGTTCGGCAGCATTATCTCCGAAAGCTCTGACTCATCGCAAAGCCTGCCCTTGACGCTTTGGCTTATATCATAATTCTGGCAGAAAATGCAGGCCATATTGCAGCCCGAAAAGAAGATCGCACCGCTGCCTCGAGTGCCCGAAATCGGAGGCTCCTCGTAATAATGCCTTGCTGCACGGGCGATGTGTGCCGAAACATACGGGTCGCGCCGAGCAAGCTGCATAGGAGAAAAGCCGCCGACACCGCAAAGACCGCGCTCAGCAGCACGGTCAGCTCCGCATTCAAGCGGACATAGCTTGCATCCGCGCTCGGACTCATTTTGATCATATAAATTTAAAGCAGCGGAAATATTATTGCTTGGGATATCATTCATTGTCGTTTCTTGCAGCGAGATCAACCGAAGCATCTTCGGACTGCGGCGACTGAGCAGGTATTTCGGCAGCCTCTACCGTTGAGCCGCCTGAGAAATCAGACTTTTTATCGCTGCCGATATCGCGCAGAACGGTGAAATTGAAGCTGATCACGCCGTCCGAGTACGCAACTTCGATCTTCTCGCCGAGCAGATTGAGCACCTCCGAAACTATCGCAAGACCAAGACCGGTGCCCTCACCGGAATGCGCGTGGTCGGCCTTGTAGAATCTCTCGAAAATGTGATCGAGATCCGATTGGTCGATATCGGCAGGATTGCTGATTGTGAAGATATATCGCTGCGCATCCGTGCTTAGCCTGAGCGAAATGCTGACTTCGCAGCCATCCGTGCCGTGCTTGATCGCATTATCCGTCAGCGCAATGAGCACCTGCTCGATGCGGTCGGCATTGGTGTTTGCATAATAGCAGTCTTCGGGCAGATCGAGCCTTACCGCCTTGCCGCGCCGAAGAGCAAGACCGTTCATTCTGTCCGCAACGTCGAAGGCGATCTCGTAAAGCTCGACCCTTCCCTTTGAAAAAGCAACGCCGCCGCTTTGGAGCCTTGAAAGCTCGAGCAGATCGTCGATCAAATGCGAAAGTCTGATGGATTCGCGCTGAATATAGCCGTAGTATCGCTTTTGATCGGCTTCTTCCGTAATAAGGCCGTCGCAAAGAGCATCCGAAAGACCGCGAATGGAGGCAAGAGGAGTGCGCAGCTCGTGGCTGACGTTTGCAACGTAATCGCGCCTTGTCTGTTCAAGCCTTTCACTCTCTGTAACGTCGCTGATCAGCGTTACGGCGCCAACGAGCGAGCCGTTTGCCTCATAGATCGGCGTTGCGGAGATGCGCAGCAGTCGCTCAAGAATGCGAGCGGTTCCGCGAACTCTTTTATCGGAATCCAGTGCGCGAAGGATGATGTCGGCAACGCTGTGGTAGGTAGGCAGAGAGGCGGGGAGAGAATCGGATTTGCCGCCAAGCAGCTTGAGCGCCGCAGAGTTGAAATGCGTTATAACGCCATGGCGGTCAACTGCGATGATGCCCTCGCCGATACCGTCGAGAACCGTGTTGAGTCTGTTTCTTTCAACCACGAGATGATCGATGTTGCTTTTCAAAGCCTCGGCAAGCGTGTTGAAGGATTCCGCAAGGTGCTGGGATTCAAAGCTTCCCTTTGGAACGGCGCGAGCATCAAGATCGCCGTTTGCCATGGCAAGGGCGGTTTCGGAAACGTTTTTGATGGGCTCTGTAACGAAGCGGAAAACGAGAACGGAGGGAATGAGAGCAACAAGAAGTATGCCGATCATGATAAGGCCAAACTGCATCGCAGCGCTGTTAAGCCTCTCGCGCATCACCGAGCCGCGGTGCACAAGGATAACGGCACCGATTATGCCGTCCGATCCATCGTAGATCGGCACACCAACAACTATACCAAGAGAAGCCTTGGGCATAGTTACAGGCTCGCCCTTTATTGCCAGATCGAAGCAGTGCTTGACGGTTTCTTCCGATTCCCCTCTGGAGGCAATATCATCAGTTGTTATGACCTTGCCGTTCGTCTCTAAAACATATACAGCGGAGTCGGCAACAGAGTATTCGTCGGAATAGATCATTCGGGCGATCGTGTGCCTGTCTGCATTTTCAAGATAAAGCCGTGTAACCAGCTGAGAAAGTGCCTTCGCTTTGGGAATTAGCTCCTCGCTCTTGTAGCTGACGTAAAGGTCGTGACCAAAGATTGAAAAAAGTACGGCAATGATCGCGACAACGAATACCATCGTTACGCTGACGATAAAGAAAACGATTTTGAACAAGCTGGTGCTTTTGACTTTATGCATTAAATTGCCGATTCCTCTTAGAGAAAAAGATCGATTTTCAAATTACAAATAACGGAACAAACGCGCTTTGCTCCGTTAAAATCACGGACAGAAGTGAGGGTCACTCCCTGAGCTCGTCCGCGTACTCGTCCTCAAGGTCGATATCCTGGCGGGGCTGTTCGCCGTCCGCATATACCTCGAAACGGTAGCCAACACCGTAAACGGTGCGAAGCGACCAGCCTCTCTCAACGTGGTGGGCGATCTTCTGGCGTATGCGCTTTATCTGGGTGTCAACGGCGCGGGTATCGCCATAGTAATCGTAGCCCCAAACGATGGAGAGTATTTTTT
>CADBGC010000200.1 GCA_902794055.1 uncultured Eubacteriales bacterium
GCCGCTTGACAGGCGGATTTTGAAACGCGAATACGATCGCGCGCTCTCGCATGCGCTTTCCCTCGGATTTGTGAATATTTACACTCAAAAGCTTTCCTCCGCAAGCAGCAGCTACACGCCTGAGTTCAACGAATACTTTGAGTGATCCGACTTTAAGGCATTCGCTATCGACCAAGCACCTCCCCTCCAGCAAAATAAGGTTATTTTTTACAGTCATGTTTTTCTTATCCGAGCGCATACTACAGATTAGGCCGTATGCCGAGTTCTATAGAATGCACAAGGAGCGAGCATGCCTCAGTATTCCGTGTTCACCAATGAATATGATGTTGATATCGTTCAGCTTCTCAGGGGTCGTCTTTCGAAACAAAAAACGGATGAAGCCGCCAAGCTTGCCGATTCACTCGGAATCTGCCGTGAAGAACGCTGCTGCGCAGAGGTTGATATTGAAAGCGATGCGGAAATGGCAGCCTGCTGCACGGCTCTTGGAGAGCTTATCAGCATCGATCTCAGATATTTTGAAATGGCCGAGATGATAGACCGCCTTAAGATCGATGAGGAGAAAAAAAGAACTATTTTAAAAAATGCCGTAGAGTATTCAAAATACTGCATCAGCTCGGCTTCTCTCAGCGATTCCCTCAAGGAGTATTTTGCGGAAAACAGAAGCATAAATCTTGAAGGATACATACGCTTCAGGCTTCGCGACAGGCTTGAGATATGGCGAGCTGCGGTCGATTCTGCGATAGACGACGAGCTCGATCAGAGCGGATATTCCGAGCTTCTAAGCTTTTTGGATGCTCTTTCCATACTCGACGGCGGTCACGATTCCGTTACGGTGGTATTGAACCCAGATACAAGCTGCACCATAATGAATGAGTACTCCGATGGCAGCGGATCATCGTCCAAGCGCATCAGGATAGATTGTGCGCCCGGTAACTGCGAAGGTGCGCTCGGGATGCTGCGTGCGCTGTCTCCCGATCGGATAGCGCTTGTTGATCTAAGCTTTGGCGCATGCGAAGCGCTGAAAAGAAGACTTTTGGAATTGTTTACCGTGCAATAGCATTGTGAGTGCATTCGGGCTTCACTAAACCTATCGATAATCGCAGCATCTATTGTCAAGTAATAAGAAATATACTTTTGTTTTATTAAAAATAATGTTGAATTAAAGTTTTATTCATGTTATAATGACTCGCCAACAACCTTGCGCCTATGGGCGCCATAAGACCACAAGGAGGTGAATTAAGTGAAAAAGTACGAAAGCCTGTATGTTATCGTGCCCGAGCTTAATGAGGAGGAAACCAAGTCCGTAATCGATAAGTTCAACGGCATCATCACCGCCAACGGCGGCGAGATCGTAAAGGTGGACGAGTGGGGCAAGCGCCGTCTTGCGTATCCCATCGACTACAAGAACGAAGGCTACTACGTTCTCGTTGTTTTTGAGAGCGAAGGCAATCTCCCCGCGGAGCTTGAGCGCAACATGAAGAACGATGAGAAGATCATGCGCTACAAGGTTACCGTTCATCACGAGTAATTAAGCCGAAGCAAAAGCCGAAGGATGCATTTAGAAAGGAATTTTAGCTATGAACAAGATTTTTTTGATCGGCAATCTTACTGCGGACCCCGAGATGCGCACCACGCCGAACGGCATTAACGTGTGCACCATGAATATCGCCGTCAACCGCAGGTTCTCCTCCGCCCGTGAGGAGCGCCAGACCGACTTCTTCCGTGTTACAGCGTGGAGACAGCTCGGCGAAAGCTGCGGCCGCTTTTTGAGCAAGGGCAAGAAGGTTTGCGTTGTGGGTGAGCTCACTGCGCGCACTTACGAAGCCAAGGACGGCACCACGAGGGTATCTCTTGAGGTTACTGCCGACGAAGTCGAGTTCCTTTCCCCGCGTGAAAACAACGGATACAACAATCAGGGCGGCTATCAGCAGCCTCATGGCGGTTATCAGCAGCAGGGCTATGCGCGCAACTATCCCCCGCAGGATCAGGGTGCGCCGCATCAGGGGCAAAACAACGGTTGGCAGGCCCCGCCCCAGCAGAACCCCAATGAGTTTGCGGGCACTCCCTTGAATTCCGGCAATTCTTCCGACGGCTTCACCGAGATCAATGATGATGATTTCCCGTTTTAATTTTGCGAAAGGAGTAAGTTTCAATGGAAGACCGCAAAATGAGACCCCGCGTCAGAAAGTCCAGGCGTAAAGTTTGCCAGTTCTGCGTTGATAAGGTCGATCATATCGATTACAAGGACGCTGCAAAGCTTCGCAAGTTCATCACCGAGCGCGGCAAGATCATGCCCCGCAGGATGAGCGGCGTATGCGCAGAGCATCAGAGGTCGCTTGCGACCGCCATCAAGTCCGCTCGTCAGGTCGCTCTTCTGCCCTACGTTCAGGACTGATAACAACTGAATCAATATTAACGCCGCAGGTTTAGGTCTGCGGCATTTTTGCGGTTATAAAAACCAATTCAATTATCGTTTGTGTACGGTCACAAGATCCCCGTCCACAAATCCGCAAGCGACAGCAGAGCATGATTTAAGAATATCGGCAAGC
>CADBGC010000201.1 GCA_902794055.1 uncultured Eubacteriales bacterium
GCATTATCTTTGGCGGAGAGTCTGGGATTCGAACCCAGGGTTCCTTGCGGGAACACAGCATTTCGAGTGCTGCACCTTCGACCTCTCGGACAACTCTCCGTATATTTACCTCGCCGGACGTTTCTCGGAAAAAGGAGAGATTTTGGCGAGAGAAATAGACCAAGTATTCAATTGTGTCTGGCAAAGTTTATCCAATGTATAATAGAATTTTTCCTTTGCCCGCTTCCAAAATCATTCAGCGCTTTCGAGTCAGTCCCGTTATGACCACTTCGATATCGCTCCACAGCATATCGTTCGTTTTCTTCCCTGCCGACCATGCGCTGAAACCGAAGGAAGCGAAGTATTCTCTTTGCATTTGTTGCGATCAATTCCGATCGGCTTGCGCATGCACGGTGCTCAAGCTGAGCAAATCGGCGTGATCAATCTGTAACTTGGTTAGTATACACTATTTCAGCCTTATTATCAAGTGTTCGGTTTTAAATAGACTATATATTGATTCGCATTGTTGGCGCAAAACCTTTTCTTCTGCCCGCCATTCGATATCTTGTTTATCCGCGCTGTTCAAACTGCGATATTCCCCTAAATATATGCAGAAAATGCTAAATCGGTATTGACAGCGGCGGCCTAAAAATGTTAAACTGTATCCGCAATAGAGGAGCAGGGCTCAAGGTAGTTTTCGTGGGCAGACCCCAACGCGCGGCAGCGGCGAAAACGAATGTGGCTCTGCCGAAAGCACGAAAATGCCGCTTTTTCGCTGCTTGGGCGCAAGGCTCAGTGCTTTGCGACTGTCATCTGAATAAATGCCCGCTTCATTCGGGCATCAAACGGGATGGTGCGCTATTTGCTTGGGTTTTTCAGCGCCTCGTCTTCCCCGCCCGCGTGGAAACCCAAACCTTGAATTCGATCAAATTTTTCAAACGGAGGATATCAAATGGAAAAGATCACATCGACCATCCGCCTTCGCATGAGCTCTCAGGATGCTCATTACGGCGGAAACCTTGTTGACGGCGCACACATGCTCGCCCTTTTCGGCGACGTTGCGACCGAGCTTCTCATCAAGTGCGACGGCGATGAAGGCCTCTTCAAGGCCTACGACATGGTGGAGTTCATCGCTCCCGTGTACGCCGGCGACTATATCGAGGCCTACGGCGAGATCACCGTTATCGGAAACTCTTCCAGAAAGATGAGCTTTGAGGCGCGCAAGGTCATCATACCGCGCACCGATATCAACGATTCTGCGTGTGATTTCCTCGAAGAGCCCATCGTGGTCTGCCGCGCTACCGGCACCTGCGTTGTGCCCAAGGATAAGCAGCGCAAGCTCCACGTTGTTAAGCCTTCCGATGTGAAGAAGCTCTGATCTTAGTTTCTTGACTTTCCAATAGTTTTCAGCAGGAGGAAAATATGGATAAGCTCATCATCACCGCCGCCATCTGCGGCGCGGAAGTTACCAAAGAACACAATCCCGCCGTTCCCTACACCGTGACCGAGATGGTGAACGAGGCTCGCTCGGCTTACGATGCGGGCGCCGCGATCATCCACGTTCACGTTCGCGAGGATGACGGCACCCCCACTCAGAGCCGCGAAAGGTTCCGCGTGGTTATGGATGCGATCAGAGCCGAGCTTCCGGACGTTATCATGATCCCCTCCACGGGCGGCGCCACCGGCATGAGCCCCGAGGAGAGGCTTCAGCCTACCGAGCTCTTCCCCGAGATGGCGACCCTTGACTGCGGCACCTGCAATTTTGGCGATGAGATCTTCGACAACACCATGCCCATGATGCGCACCTTCGGCAAGCGCATGCTTGCAAACGGCATCAAGCCCGAGTACGAGTGCTTCGAGATGGGGCATATCGACACCATCCTCGACATGGCGAGAAAGGGCGAGGTTCCCGGCGACCCGATGCAGTTCAACTTCGTTCTCGGCGTTAAGGGCTGCACCCCCGCCACCGTTCAGAACCTCGTTTGGATGGTCAACGCCATTCCGAAGAACGCGACCTGGACCGCGACCGGCGTTGGAAGAGCGGCATTCACCCTTGCCGCTCCCACGATCGTTATGGGCGGCAACGTTCGCGTTGGCTTTGAGGACAACATCTATCTTTCCAAGGGCGTTAAGGCGCTTTCCAACGGTCAGCTCGTTGAAAAGGTCGTTCGCCTTTCCCGCGAGCTCGGCAGGGAGATTGCTTCCCCCGACGAGGCGCGCGCTATCCTCGGTCTTGCACCGCGCAAATAAGCGGCGGATCGTCAACACACCAAACAAACAATAATTAATAAACTTTGGAGGAAATCACCATGGCAATCAAAGGCAACAAGTACGGCACTCACAGAGTTATCGAGCCCCAGGGCGTTCTTACCCAGGCGGCATGGAAGATCGACAACGACATGAGCAAGCGTTATTCCAACGAGATTATCTGCGACGTTATCTCCCTCAACATCGACTCCGCTTCCTTCACCCAGATCGAGGAAGCCTGCGGCGGCGACGAGACCAAGATCGGCGAAATGATCATGGGCATCGTGGCGGAGCGCGGCAAGCAGCAGAACCCCGTTACCGGCTCCGGCGGCATGTTCATCGGTAAGGTTGCCTATATCGGCGAGGATCTCGCCGATCGCGATCTCAAGGTCGGCGACAAGATCGCTTCGCTCGTTTCCCTCTCCCTCACCCCTCTCAAGATCGAGAAGATCCTCGCTATCCATAAGGATATCGACCGCGTTGATATCGTGGGTCAGGCAGTTCTTTTCGAGAGCGGCATCTATGCCAAGCTTCCCGACGATATGAGCGAACCCCTTGCTCTTGCGGCTCTCGACGTTGCAGGCGCTCCCGCTCAGGCTCGCAAGCTCCCCAAGGAGGGCGACAGCGTTCTGATCCTCGGCGCAAACGGCAAGAGCGGCGTTCTCTGCGGCTACGAAGCCATGAAGAAGGTCGGCCCCAAGGGCAACGTTGTCGGCGTAGTCCGCAACCCCGCTCAGGTTCCCGCTCTTATGGAGCTCGGCGTTTACAACAAGGTCATCGTCGCCAGCGCGACCGAGCCCATCGCGGTGCTCGAAGCTGCGCTTGAAGCCAACGACGGCAAGGAGTACGACATCTCCATCAGCTGCGTAAACATCGAGAGCTGCGAGATGAGCGCGATCCTCCCCGTTCGCGACGACGGTATCGTTTACTTCTTCTCCATGGCCACCAGCTTCACCAAGGCTGCGCTCGGTGCAGAGGGCATCGGCAAGGACGTTACCATGATCGTTGGCAACGGCTACACCAAGGACCATGCCGAGATCACGCTGAACGTGCTTCGCGAGAACGAAAAGCTCCGCAAGCTCTTCGACGAGAAGTATTGCTAA
>CADBGC010000202.1 GCA_902794055.1 uncultured Eubacteriales bacterium
CCCCTCAAAAAGCCGCTTGTGGATGGACAGGTACTGCGCCGGGGACAGCGTAAAGCCCTTCTCCGAAAGAATGGCTGCTATCCTCGAAGAAACAATGTCAGCTTCCGCTGTGCGCGGGGACTCATTCTTGCGGTCGGTGCGGTAATAGGCCGCGATAAGTTCCTGCGCCTTCGGAAGCGAAAGCTCACCTTCGATATTCTTTTGCGCGGTTTCGCGGAGATATTCGGAGGTGGTGAGCCCATCAACGGACTGAAGACCTATCGCGGTATGCCAAGCATACCCGAGCTCCCGCTTTTCGGGATCGCGGACCTTAATGTATTCTTCAAACGGATCTTTTTCGGGAACGCGAATATCGTCGTTTTCAGTCATTTTTCGTTGATTCCTTTGGCTTTTTTAACGACTCTATTTTACCATAAATAAGCCGAACAGTCAACAATACACGGTAAGCCGAGCTTATCGAAACGATCAAAACAAACAAAAAGGAGATTTTATGAATAAAGAAAACAAAGGAAGCATTAAGGAGCTGAACCTTACGGAGCTGCGAGCGTTTACGGGGCATCCGTACAAGGTACGCGATGATGAAGAGATGGATGCACTGATAGACAGCATCCGCGAGAATGGAATCATGGTGCCGCTGATCGTGCGGCGCATCGACACGGGCTATGAGATCATATCAGGACACAGGCGCGCTCATGCGGCGAGGCTTGCGGGGCTGGAGAGCGTTCCCGCCGTTGAAGTTGAAATGAGCCGAGATGAAGCCGCAGTTGCGCTTGTGGACAGCAATCTGCACCGTGAGCATATTTTGCCGAGCGAGAAGGCTTTTGCGTATAAGCTCAAGCTCGAGGCACTTTCAAAGCAGGGCAAGCGAACGGATCTAACTTCCGACCAACTTGGTCGGAAGTTAGAGACAGCGGAAATCATTGCCGAAACCGCAGATGACAGCAAAACACAAATTCGCCGCTACATTCGCCTTACCAACCTTATCCCCGCGCTTTTGAACCTTGTGGATGATGGGCGCATAGCGTTTACGCCCGCAGTGGAACTTTCCTATCTTTCCGAGGAAGAGCAGGATGTGCTTTCATTTGAGATTGCCGCTGCAGACTGTACGCCGTCGCTCTCCCAGGCGGTGCGGATGAAGCGTTTGAGCGGCGAAGGGCGACTCGATGCGGATAGGATCGCTGAAATAATGGCCGAGGAGAAGGCGAATCAACGCGAGCGTATAAGCATCCCGCTTGAGCGCATAGGACGATTCATTCCCGATGCGGCGCAGGAGCGGGCGGTCGATTTTATCGTTAAAGCCTGCGAGTTCTACCGTGAGCATTTGAACAGGCAGAGGGACGAACGATGAATATCTACGATTACGATTTTGAATGCAAGGAGGACGAAAAATGAGCAAAACCACTATGACGCAGCGCGAAGCATACAGGCTTATGCTTCGGAAATACCCCGATGTTATGAATGTTGACGAGGTCAGCGAGGTGCTCGGCGTTAGCACCAAGACCTGCTACAAGCTCATCCGCAGCGGCAAGATCACAAGCCTGAAGGTCGGAAGAGCGTACAGGATCCCGAAGGCTCATCTTTTCAGCTATTTGATCATCGGAGCGAAACAATAAATTCGATTCTGCGGCACCTTCGCATTCGAACCGCAAAGGGGTTATAATGCCTTATATGCTGACGGCGAGGGTGTCCGCGATAAAAAAGGAGGTTTTAGAAATGACAGCAGGACATCTAAGCGAAAAGAACGGGTACTATTATGCGGTACTCAGCTATAAGGACGCGCTTGGCAAGCGCAAGACCAAATGGATCTCGACTGGACTTCCGGTCAAAGGAAACAAGAAGAAAGCCGAAGAGTTTTTGAGCGCTCAAAGAAAGAGCTTCAAGCCGCCCGAGCAGATAGACTGCGAGGATGGCGAGATCATGTTCTCGGATTATCTGGAGCAGTGGCTGAAGGTGGTTCGGATAACGGTTTCGATCGTTACCTATTCCTCCTACTCCCAGATGGTGCGCGGTGCGATAGCACCGTATTTCAAGAAAAAGCACATCAAGCTAAAGGAGCTTACGGCGAAGGACATCCAGTTCTTCTATATCGAAAAGCTGGAGAGCGTTTCGGCAAACACCGTTATCCACTATCATGCGATCATTCACAAGGCGCTGAAATACGCCGTGAAAATCGATCTGGTGCCGATAAATATGGCGGATAAGGTGGAGCGGCCGCGTCTTGAGCGATTTGTTGGCAGCTTCTACGATGCCGACGAGATGAAGGCGCTGCTTGAAGCATCGAAGGGCTCGCGCCTTGAGATTCCGATAATGCTTGCGGCATTCTACGGATTGAGAAGAAGCGAAGTGCTCGGTCTCAAATGGGATGCTGTGGACCTTGAAAAAGGCACGATCACGATCAAGCATACCGTGACTTCCGTA
>CADBGC010000203.1 GCA_902794055.1 uncultured Eubacteriales bacterium
GCGGCGTCGCAGAGCGCGATCACCTCGTCGTAGCTGATGCGAACATAACGCCTTGCGGAAGGATCCTTGTTCGGATCGGCGGTGTAGATGCCGTCCACATTCTTTGCAAGAAGAAGTGCGTCCGCATGGATCTGAGCCGCACGAAGTGCAGCCGCAGTGTCGGTCGAGAAGAATGGGCAGCCGGTGCCGCATGCAAAGACCACGACCGTGCCCTCATCGATGGACTTGTTCGCCTCGCGTGCGGAATAGGTGTCCGCAAACATCTCCATTGATACTGCGGAAAGCACGCGCACCGGAACGCCGATATCTATAAGCGCCTGCTCAAGCGCGAGCGCGTTTGCGGCGGTCGCGAGCATGCCGATATTATCCGCTCGGTTTCTTTCCATAGTGCCGCCGGACCTGCCGCGCCAGATATTGCCGCCGCCGACCACAACGCCGATCTTGCAGCCGTGATCGTGCAGTGCCTTGATATGCTCCGCGGCAACGGAAACGTTATCGAAATCTATCGGCGTTTTGCCCGAGAGCACCTCGCCGCTTACCTTGAGAAGAATTCGTTCGTATTTCATGTTTTCCTCCATACACGCGGACGGTTTGCGCCCGCTTTGTTACTCGTTCATATTATAAATGATTTTATTCGCAAATTAAAGCGTTTTAAAAAATATTTTCGGGAAGTGTTTGGCTTGTGAAATTGCTTTTTCAACAAAAATATCGCCAATTTTTTGCACAAATATTCAATTTTGCCTCGGGATATGGTATAATATCCAAAGGTAATGAATCCGTTTACTGAATAATTTTCGGAAGGAAGGCGAAGGTTTGTTAAAACGCTCATTTAAAGGCGGAGTTCACCCGCTTTCAAGAACGCACGAAGGCAAGCAGCTAACGAGAAATAAGGCTTCGCAGGCATTCACGCCCGAATACGTCTGCATCCCGATGAACCTGCATCTCGGCGCGCCCTCGGAGCCCTGCGTAAAGAAGGGCGATATCGTTAAGCTTGGTCAGATCATCGGCGCACCCGTTGGTTTTCTCGGCCTGCCCATCCATGCATCCGTTTCGGGCGAGGTTATAGAGGTTGCCGAAAAGCAGCAGCTCGGCCCAAAGAAGGTCATGTGTGTAACCATTAAAAACGACGGTCTTGACACCCGCGAGGAGCCGATGCCCTCTATAGGCACCTGTGATACGGCGGAGCCCAAGGCGATTGTTGAACGCATCAAGCAGGCGGGCATCTGCGGCATGGGCGGCGCAGCGTTCCCGCTGCACGTTAAGCTCACCATACAGGACGAAAAGCATGCCGATACCATTGTTTTGAACGGTGCGGAGTGCGAAACTCATCTTACAAGCGATTTTCGCGCAATGCTCGAGCGTTCGGATGACATCGTTCACGGCCTTGTTGCCATAATGCGCGCAATGAATTCGGAGCGCGGCATAATCGCTATCGAGGATAATAAGCCCGAAGCCATCGAAGCCATGAAGAAGGCAGCAGAGGGTCACGAGGGCATTTCGATTCGAGTGCTAAAAACCAAGTACCCTCAGGGCAGCGAAAAGCAGCTTATAACCGTTGCAACGGGCAGGGAGGTGCCGAGAGGCAAGCTCCCTATCGACTGCGGCGTTATAGTTACAAATGTTGCAACCGCCGCGGCGGTAAAGAATGCGATAGAGGACGGACTTCCGCTCACGCACCGCGTAACCACCGTCACCGGCAGGGTCAAATGTCCCTGCAATCTGCTCGTTCCGATAGGCACCTGTGTTAAGGACTTGATCGAGTTCGCAGGCGGCTACGATGGCGATATAGCAAAGCTCGTTGCGGGCGGCATGATGACCGGACCCGCCGCTCCGAACGATGATTTTTCCATCACCAAGGCCATGGGCGGCATTGTGGCACTCAATAAAAAAGAGGCAATTTCCTATGAGGAAAAGCCCTGCATCCGCTGCGCGCGCTGCATCTCGGTATGTCCCATCGGCCTCAATCCCGCAAGGATAAAGCAATACTGCGATGCAAACGATATGGCGGGCGCGAAGGAAAACAACGTCATGGACTGCATAGTTTGCGGCTGCTGCTCGTTCACATGCCCCGCGAACCGCTTCCTGACCGCATCATTCAAAAATATGAAGGATAGGATCACCCTTGCTTCAAGACTCGGAGGTAAGAAATGAGCGATCTTAATTTCAATGTTTCAACCGCTCCGCACGTGCGCACACATGAGAGCACGACCTCGATCATGCGCCATGTGCTGATAGCGCTATGTCCCGCGCTTCTTGCGGGAGTCTATTTCTTCGGCTTCCGTTCGCTTATTCTCGCCGCGATCTGCGTTGTGAGCTGCGTTGTGTTCGAGTTTCTATATCAAAAGCTGATGAAGCGCCCCGTGACCGTCGTCGATCTTTCCG
>CADBGC010000204.1 GCA_902794055.1 uncultured Eubacteriales bacterium
GAGCTCCTCGATAACCTCGGCAACGAGCCTATGAACTATTCCGTGACCGCAGCCGGGGCAATAGTGCAGGATGGCATCGGTCAGAACAGGGGTTTTCTTAAATACAGTCTGCATAATTAAGCCTCCCTCGATTTCATGATGTATTCGGCGATCTCCTCGGCGGTGGGCGTGTAGCT
Source organism: uncultured Eubacteriales bacterium (assembly GCA_902794055.1). GTDB lineage: Bacteria > Bacillota > Clostridia > Christensenellales > CAG-138 > PeH17. Next base: position 177 of record CADBGC010000204.1, read on the forward strand.
GCCGGGCTTGCCGAAGAATTCAACAGGCTTTGCGCCGTTTACGGTGAGACGAACGTCCTCAACCATCTGACCTGCGCTGATCTCAACGGTGATCGCCTTCTTGACGGAGGGCTGATCCATAACCTCTTTGAGCTGCTTCTCGGGGAAGGGCCATACGGTGATGGGACGAACGAGACCGACCTTAACGCCCTTCTTCTCGCAGATGGCAATGGCGGATTTGCAGATACGGGCAACTGTGCCGTATGCGCAAACGATGATCTCCGCTCCGTCGGTGTTATAGAGCTCCGCTTTGGCTTCGGTCTCACGAATGATCTTATACCTTGCCTGGAGCCTGTCGTTCAGCTCCTGAAGCTCGTCTACCTCGATATAGAGGGAGTTGACGATCGCACGGGGACGACCCGAAGCGGGATTCCAGCCGGTGGCTGCCCAATCCTTCTTGGGAAGCTCGCGCTTTGAGGTGCTCTCATGGAACTCAACGGGCTCCATCATCTGACCGATGATGCCGTCCGCAAGGATCATGACGGGGGTGCGGTAAACGTCCGCAAGGTCGAATGCATCCTGCATCATATCGACCGCTTCCTGAACGGAGGAGGGAGCCAGAACGATGGGGTGATAGTCGCCGTGACCGCCGCCGCGTGTGGCCTGGAAATAGTCGCCCTGCGAAGGCTGGATGGAACCGAGACCCGGGCCGCCGCGAACCATGTTCACAACAACACAGGGAAGCTCGGCACCGGCGAGATAGCTCATGCCTTCCGGCTTGAGAGAAACGCCGGGGCTGGAGGAGCTGGTCATGACTCGTGCGCCGGAAGCGGCAGCACCGTAGACCATATTGATAGCGGCAACCTCGCTCTCGGCCTGGAGGAAGCATCCTCCGACCTTGGGAAGGCGCGCGGCCATGTACTCGGGAATGTCATTCTGAGGGGTGATGGGATAGCCGAAGAAGTAGTGGCAGCCTGCCTGAATGGCGGCTTCAGCGACCGCTTCGCAGCCCTTCATCAATTTCTTTGCCATGTTCGTTTCCTCCTACTATTCTTTCTCGATGGTGATAACGGCATCAGGGCAGGTTCTTGCGCAGCTTGCGCAGGCAACACATGCCTCAATATCCATCATCTGAGCGGGATGGTATCCCTTTTCGTTGAGCTTGTTCTTTGCAAGTTCGAGGATCTTCTTCGGACATGCACGCACGCACAGGCCGCAGCCCTTGCAGCGACTTTCATCAATGGTGAGTTTGACCATATAAGGAACCTCCTTAATATTTGCGGCGCATGCCGCATGAGTACAAACATATTATAGCACTATATGAGCGCATTGGCAAAGCCAATTTTCAAATATATCTTAATTTTCGGCAAATATCTATTTCAAGCGCCGCATTTTATCACAGAAGCTCGTCCACGAGCGGCTGTTCTTAACTTTTTTATACTCAAAACGACTCAAACACGCATATCGCGCATGCTCGTTTTCTCGCTCAAAGCTCAGCTTGAGCGCATTTTGCAAGTGCGTTTGGCGAACTTTGCCGCCGCTGTTTTGCTTGCTTTGGATCATCATAAAAAATCTAAAACAACCGTTGTGTTTTTTGCAAATGTATATTGTTGTCGAAGTATTGACAAACGCGCGGAATAATGGTTTAATATCATTCGTTGTTTAGTGAAGTTAAACTCAAAGTTTATTTAACTGTCACATGCGCCTTGATGGCGTTAAACCCGATGTTTAGTCAGCCGTTACCAAGTTTCTTCGGATATGGTGCGGCTGTTGGCGCGAAAAGAGCTTTTGCGCCACCAATGCTGTCGATTCTCGGAAAGGAGGCGGAATCATGGTCGATATTGGAGCAAAAATCAAGCAAACAAGGCTAAAGCTCGGACTCACACAGGAAGAGCTTGCCGCGCGAACGGAGCTTTCAAAGGGCTTCATCTCGCAGCTTGAAAGAAACCTTACCTCCCCCTCCATCGCCACGCTCGTGGACATCCTCGAGGCGCTCGGAACCGACACCGCCGCATTTTTCACGGCAAGCGACGACAATGAGAAGGTAGTTTTCACCCCCGAGGATATGTTCGAGAGCAGCGATGACGAGCTCCATTCCAAGATATGCTGGCTCGTTCCGAACGCTCAAAAGAA
>CADBGC010000205.1 GCA_902794055.1 uncultured Eubacteriales bacterium
CTCGAGCTCGGGGCGCTTTATCGCTCCGTCCATGCAGGCGATATAGTGCGTTGAAAGCCCAACGGCGCGGATGTAACCCTTGCGCTTCATTTCAAGATAATAATCAAGCGCCTCGCGATGCCCGCGTATCGTGTGCTCGCTCTCCTGCTCGTGCATCAGGAACACGTCGATATAGTCCCTTCCGATGCCATCGAGCGCCTTCCTGAGACTCGCTTCCGCGCCCTGCCTGTCGAACGCGTAGCTCTTGGAACATACGACAACGTCCTTCTTCAAGCGGACGGCCTCGCGCACGTGGGGATAAGTTCCGTATATCTCCGCGGTGTCGATGAAGTTTACTCCAAGCGAAAAGGCGCACTCAAAAAGCTCCGCACCTCTTATTGGAGTTAGATCGCGCTGAAACGGTCCCATCGTAAGCGAGCCGAAGCAAAGCTTGGATACCTCTATTCCGCTCGAGCCGAGCTGATGGTATATCAAGACTGCTCTTCCCCCGCATACAGGCGGATATAGGCGCGCACGAGCTCCTCGATGAGCTCGTCCCTCTCAAAGGTGCTTATCATATAGCGCGCGTTGTTGTGCCCCGTAACATAGGTGGGATCGCCCGAAAGCAGATATCCCACAAGCTGGTCCACGGGATCATAGCCCTTTTCCTTTAGCGAATAAAACACTTTTAAAAGCACTTCGTTTACCGTGCCGCGATCAGACGCTCTATCAAAAATGACGGTGCTTCCGCGAACGGGAGACGTTTTTTCGGTTTTCCTATCGCTCATCAATCAGCCCCTCCTTATTCTCGGGATCGAATTTACTAACATTATACCATATCATATCGTTTTGCTCAAGTAAAATATTTTTCAGCGATTGAAAGCAAAACCCGACGGTCGGAGCAGCAATCCCCTTCGGCTCATTCAAAATGCCCGCCGATCACAAGCTGCAAGCCGGCTTCAAGCCCAAGCTTGAGGGATGGAATATCGAGCCATTCCTCGCGGGTATGCGCGCCGCCGCCTTTCATCAGGCCGAAGGTCACGGCGGGAACGCCGAGCGAGAGCGGGATATTTGCATCGGTCGAGCCGGCACCGAGCGCCGGACAATTGCCCGTAGCGGCCTGTATCGCATCGGAGCATCGCTCTATAAGCGCGTTGAGCGCCGCCTCGTCCACCTTGCTGCCACAGGGTCGCTCACCTATCAGCTCCGCCTCAAAGCGAGCCTGATCGCAGTTTTCCTCCGAAAGCAGTTTGTTGAAGCTTTCGCGCATGTAGGCGAGGGATTCGGCGTTATCCGAGCGATATTCATACAGCATTTCGCAGCTTTGGGCGATGGTGTTTACCGATGTGCCTCCGTTTATCGTTCCAACATTATACGTCGTTTTCCCCTCGTAGGGCGGAAGGGACTGCTCATACAGCTTTGCTACGAGCCTTGCAATATGATGGATCGCATTCGGGTTTCCGAACGCGTCGAAGGAATGTCCGCCCGCGGTATGCGCTGTTATGCGCCAGCGCTCCGAGCCGACCGCCTTTACGCAAACAGCGTTCAGATCGCAGTCGAACGAAACGACCTGCTTTATCCTTCCCGCATGATCCTTCATTATCTGCCTTATGCCCTTGAGGTTTCCAAGCCCCTCCTCGCAGGAGTTGAGCGCAAACATGATCGGCGAATTCGGTTTAAGGCCGTTTTCTTTTATATAAAGGAGCATCATCAGAATTGCCACAACGTTTGCCGTGTCGTCGCCAACGCCCGGGGCATGGAGCCTATCCCCCTCCATTCGGACCGGAAGCGGCACAGTATCGGGAAAAACAACGTCCGTATGCGCGATATAGCACGAAATATCGCTGTCCGCTTCGGCGAAGAACGGCACTATAACGTTTTTTGCCTCATCCACGCGGCACTCAAAGCCGCGCTCGCGAAGCCAATGCACGATGAACTCAACGCGCCTGTCCTCCTCGCCCGACGGTGCGGGTATTGCGGCAAGGGTTTTCAGCAGCTCGAGCTGCTCGTCAAAATGCATTTCTATCCATTTATTTACCGAAGTCATGCTTTGCTCCTCTCAAACATTATACGGATTGCACCAAGTGTTATTATAGCAAATATCGGCATCTTAAACAACAGTATGCACGCCCTTTCAAAGCAAAAGGACACAGCCCT
>CADBGC010000206.1 GCA_902794055.1 uncultured Eubacteriales bacterium
CGCTGCGGTAGTTATCGTAATGCTCTCCCGTGAGCGCAAAAAGTCCTGACGGGTGATCGCTTGATGAACTAAGCCCCATTCCGAAGGCTGAAAGCTTCGGATGCGGCAAGTGATCTCTGTTCATCGCGGGGGAGGGCTCTCCCCTCCCCCCCGCAGAAGCCTTGGAGGGTTAAGTATGAAAAAGTTTGTGCTTGCGATTCTGGCAGTCTTGATCCTGCTTGCGGGGCTTTCGCTCATACTCTACCCCACCCTGAGCGATTATTATAACCGCATCCATCAGTCGGGCGCGATCGTAGATTATGCCGAAAAGATAAACGGCTTCGACGACGATACCTTCAAACGAATGTGGGATGAGGCCGTGCTGTACAACGAGCAGCTTTTCAACCTCACACGCGGCATCGAAACACCCGAAAGCGAAAAACTCGATTATTACGAGGTCTTAAACGTAACAAGCAACGGTATGATGTCCTATATCGACATACCGAGCATAAACTGCCATCTTCCGCTCTGCCACGGCACCGACGAAGGCACGCTGCAATCCAATGCGGGGCACGTGGAAACGAGCTCGCTGCCCGTTGGCGGCGAAAACACCCATTGCGTCATCTCGGGGCACACCGGGCTCCCGAGCGCAAAGCTGTTTACCTATCTTGACGCAGTGCATGAAGGCGATATCTTCACGCTCAGCACCCTCGGCGTGGTGCTCACCTATGAGGTGGATCAGGTGCTCGTGGTGCTTCCGCATGAGGCGGATGCGCTCGGCATAGTGCCCGGTATGGACTACTGCACCCTCGTGACCTGCACACCGTATGGAGTGAACTCCCACAGGCTGCTCGTTCGCGGCCATCGTATCGAGACCCCCGAAACGGTCGAGGAGGAGATCAAGGCGAAGGTCGAGGAGGCGCAGAAACAAACGAGCGAGCCCTTCTACATCGCGCTTGCCGTTGCGATCGGCCTGCTGATACTCATAATCATTCTTGTTATAGTAAGAGCTATCGCACGTAAGAAGGCCAAGAACAGGGCCGAGCAAATCAATGCAACAGGCGAGGATAAAACGCCGAAGCAAAGCTGAATTAACTGAAAATAACGATGAAAGGGGGAGTTTGAATGAAAAAGACGCGGCTTGTGCCGATACTCATACTGGCGCTTATTCTTGCCGCGCTCCCCGTTTTTCGCTCGATCGCCGCGGAGCAAACCGTTTCGCTGACGATACGCTTCGTCAGCGGCGAAACGGCGCTGTCGGGCGCAAGGTTCGATATATATTACGTTGCGGAATTCTATTCCTCTGATGGCTATACCCTTTCCCCCGCCTTCGCAAACGATTTTTTGATAGAAGGCTTTGAGGATCACGTTGGTTGGGATGCGCTCGCCCAAGCGATGAGTGATTTTGCCGAGGAGCACGGTGTTTCGCCCATGGAAACAGGCTTCACCGATGCAAGCGGCAGGGTCGTATTTCCCAGCACGGGAAGTCCGCAGCTTGAAGATGGGCTCTATCTTGTTGTTGGGCACCCCGTTGAATCCTCGGGCAGCATCTACACCTGCCTGCCCTTCCTCGTTCTGCTCCCAAGCTGGGATGAGGAGAATTCCGCTTGGGTATACGGCGTTGTGGCTTCGCCGAAATCCGGCTCGATCACGCCGCAGCCCACTCCCGCGCCCACCGAGGCACCCACGCCCCCGCCGGAGCTCACACCGTCGCCCACTCCCGGCATAAGCCCGTCGCCCACGCCGGAATACAGTCCAACCCCGATGCCGCCCGAGAGTCCTTCGCCCAAGCCCACAACTCCCCCGTCACCGCCCACGGGCGCCGCTTCCGTAGCGGCAGTCGGCGCTGCGGCTGTTCTGAGTGCGATAATGCTGATCTGCCTTGGCAGGAAGAAGCGTTCCGTTTGATCCTCCGGAATAATTGCGATGGAAACGATCCAAGCTACAGTTCATAAACAAGCAGTGCGCCGAGCTTGCACTGCTTGTTTCATTTGGAGCCGAACAGGCGTTATACAACCACCCGTTTAACGGGTGGATAATAAAAAACGCTTTAGCTTATGAGGGCGGCGTTGATGGCGAATCAACGCCG
>CADBGC010000207.1 GCA_902794055.1 uncultured Eubacteriales bacterium
CGAAAACCTCCTCAACTGCAACCTCTATCTGCATTCGAGCCTTCATAGGGCAGCTTATCGCTTCAAGATGGGAACCGACAAACGCCATAACCTTTTGAAGGTTGGCGGCATCGGCCTCGATATCGAGCTCGTCCGCATGCGCTTGAGCCTCACTCTCTTCGAAATACAGGCTGTCCACCCGATCCAAAAGCTCGATAAGCTCGCGCATATAAAGCTCAACGGTGGCTCTGTCATCATCGCTCTTAAGAGCGGTGTGCCTGATCCTCCAATCGATAAGATCGGAATAGGCTATGCAGCGCACCTTATCCTCAACCGATGAGATGAAGGCTTCATCATTCGAGCCAAGGTAGGCGCGAAGGCTCCGCTTCCAGAATTCATCGGCGGTTATTTGAGAGAATCCCTGAAATTTTAAAACGATGGCGGGATCGTATTCTGAAAAACCAACGTAGGCATTGAATATGCGCGCGAGCTCAAAAACGGGATGTCCAACGGAGAGCTTATCCATATCTATGAGAAGCACCTCGCCCGATGCAAGCACTATGTTTTGAGTATGATAATCGCCGTGGATGAGGCCGTTCGTATTGGGGATCTCCTTCGCCATGCGAAGGAGCTTTTCGGCGGCGCAGGTCGGAAGAAGATGCATCATCCGCTTGATATCTCCGAGCGCCTCGTCCTTAACAGCGGGGAGCTTGCCGTCTGGAACGGAGATAGAATGGATGGTATGCAGCATGTCAACGTATTCCTTTACGCACCAATCCATGCGCTCGGGCTCATCGGCAAGGATCTTTGAAAAGGAATGCGCATTCAAAAGCTCGAACACGGAGCCGAAGCTTGAGCCAACGCGCACAACGTCGTAGGATATCGCGGTCGGCACTCCGAGTATCAGCGCAAGCCGAGCGTTTTCGCGCTCGTGCGTTATTTCGTCGAGCCCCTCGCTGCTTTTATAAACCTTGACGACTGTATCGTCGTCTAAGCGGTAGACTTTGGCGTTTGCGCCCTGACCCAAGATATCGCATCCATCAACGGACAGAACGCGGAACGCCTTTTCAACGCTCATCATCTCGGTGAAGCCCGTCATTTCAAGTATTTCGTAGACCTCGGAGCAAACGTTCTGTATGCGAAGTTCGGGGAAATCTTTGCGAAGCCGCAGAAGGATGCGCAGACCCGCGCTTGAAATGTATTCAAGCTTCGATGCATCAAGAATAAGCGAGCTCGGTTTGGCTGCATTGAGCTCGGCACGAAGCTTCTCTTCTTCGAGCTGTGCGCTGTTGGAGTCGATGCGCGAAGGAAGAGACAAGGTTAAAACATTATCTGTGTTTGCGCTATCCATAGTTCCGTCCTTTCAAGAATAATGCCGCAAAAAGATATCATCCGCCCTTTAGCAGCATTTATTTTATGTATTATACACCATTTTTGTGGAATTCTCCAGAGGAATTCAACCTTGATATTGCGCCTGCAAATGAAAATACCGCCCGAAAGGACGGCAAGTGTTTTCAATTGTTACTGAGGCTTAACTCCGGTCTGCTGATCGAAGATGAGCCTAAACGGCTTATCGGTCAAAACAGTATCAGTCAAAACGCGGGCAAAGAGCCTGGTTTTTCCGCCGGGAAGTGCAAGCATGAACGAGCCGTCCGGCATCTGAAGGCTGCTTGAAGCGATTATGGAGCCGTCGGCATTGTAGAAGGCGATGTTCACAGCGCAGAGAATAAGCTTGGGATAGCTGTTTTCAACGGTTAGATCCACGAAGGTTTCGCCGTTTTGCTCATAAACGAGAATGTCGCTGAAGCTGATATAACGCTCGTAATGATCGCTCCCGTAGATGACGTTGCCGAGCACGTCCACTAACTCATCGGGGGCAGTGGTTAACTCGGGCAGCGGTTCATCCGAAAGCTCCGGAGTCGGCGCTTCGGTAAAGGGCGCGGCGGTATCGGGCGCGGGAGGCGGCGTAACGCCGGGATCGAGCCTCGGCGAAATATCGGTGCAGCCCGCAAGGATGAACGCCATAACCATGGCGGA
>CADBGC010000208.1 GCA_902794055.1 uncultured Eubacteriales bacterium
GTTCTTTTCAAGGCACGGTATAACACTCATATCGCGACCGAACTTTTTACGCTTTTCTGAAAGCAAATTGATGCATATTCCCAACGGTTTCATACTTATCACCTCGAACTATAGAATAATTAAGCGTGTTTGATAAAATTATAGATTCTCCCTATACCACTCGATCGCCGCCTTGATCCCGCGATCAAAGCTCCATTCGGGGTCATAACCCAGAAGCTCCTTCGCCTTTGAAATATCGGCGTTGCTGTGCTTGATATCGCCTGCACGGTCGGGACCGAAGTTTGGCTCGATATCCACGCCAAGAGCCGCTGTAAGCCCGTAGTAGATATCGATCAGATACTCTCTGCCGCCGTATGCAATGTTGAATGCCTCGCCGGCAGCCTCGCGTGGAGCCAAGCAGGCCTTAAGGTTCGCTTCGATGACGTTTTCAATATAGGTGAAGTCGCGGCTCTGCTTTCCGTCGCCGTTTATGGTCGGCACTTCACCCGAAAGAAGCTGCTTGATAAACTTGGGTATAACGGCAGCATAGGCGCCGTTCGGATCCTGACGGCGTCCGAACACGTTGAAATAGCGAAGTCCGTAGGTATCCAGGCTGTAATGACGGGTGTACTGCTTTGCCCACTCCTCATCGGCTCGCTTTGTTACGGCATAAGGAGAGAGCAGGTTACCTTCTTTGCCCTCCTTCTTAGGCAGGTTCGGTTCGTCGCCGTATACCGAAGAGCTGGAAGCGTAAACGAACTTTTTAACTCCGTTTTGGCGGGCGGCTTCAAGCATATTGAGTGTGCCCGAAATATTGTTTGCGCAGTAGAACAGCGGCATCTCAACCGAGCGCGGAACGCTGCCCCATGCCGCCTGATTGAGCACGAAGTCCACGCCCTCGCATGCTTTCATGCAGGTAGCCAGATCCTTGATATCGCCCTTGATGAACTCATAGCTCGGATTCTCGAGGAAAATATCTACGTTTTTCTGTTTACCGGTAGAAAGATCGTCCAGACAGCGCACTCTGTAGCCAAGACTCAGAATCGCCTCGCAGAGATTCGATCCGATGAATCCCGCACCACCTGTTACAAGGAAAAGGCTGTTTTCCGGAAAGCTGATATTCTGATAACCCATATTCGCACCTCATTGACTGCCCGAATTCTCGGGTAAAGCAGATCGGTTACAGCCTCCAATAGCTGTAGCCTGCGGCCTCGTACTCATGCCTGTCCAAAAGTCCTTTGATGTCGAGCAGCACTTTTTTGCCGCTACCGAACATCTTTTCGATCTCGGGCATGGTGAACGACGCGAACTCGGTATGAGCGACCGCGAGTATCACCGCATCCATATCGACGATCGAATTCATATCGGAAAACTCGACTCCGTACAGACGCTTTGCTTCATCGGCATCTGCCTGAGGATCGGCGATAACGGGGGAGATGCCGTACTCTTTGAGCTCGTTTACGATATCGATGATCTTGGTATTTCTTGTGTCGGGGCAGTTCTCCTTAAAGGTGAATGGCCTGCTTAACGGCCTTATCGGCAGCGATAAGATGCTTGACGCAGTTTTCGGCAACGTATTTGCCCATGTCGTCGTTGATGCGGCGGCCGGCAAGAATGATCTGGCTGTGATAGCCGAGCATCTCCGCCTTATAGGTGAGATAGTACGGATCAACGCCGATGCAGTGTCCGCCAACGAGACCGGGGTAGAACTTAAGGAAGTTCCATTTGGTTCCCGCAGCCTCGAGCACTGCCTTCGTGTCGATGCCCATCTTGTTGAAGATGATGGAAAGCTCGTTCATAAACGCGATGTTGATATCGCGCTGGCTGTTCTCGATGACCTTGGCAGCCTCGGCGACCTTGATCGACTCCGCACGGTGCACGCCCACATCGACCACGAGCTCGTATACCTTCGCAATGCAGTCGAGGGTCTCCTCATCCATACCCGAAACGATCTTTTTGATCGTCTCAAGACGATGGACCTTGTCGCCGGGATTGATACGCTCGGGAGAATAACCGATCTTGAAATCAACGCCGCATTTGAGACCCGATTCTTTTTCAAGGATCGGCACGCAAACGTCCTCGGTCACGCCAGGATACACGGTGGATTCAAAAACAACGATCGAACCCTTCGTGAGGTTGCGGCCGAGTATCCTGCTTGCGCCCTCAACGGGGGAGAGGTCTGGGGTGTGGTCGTCGTTTACCGGGGTGGGCACGGCAACTATGTGGAACTTTGCCTCACGCAGCCTGCTTTCGTCATCGGTAAAATCGACGGTGGATCTTGCGATCTGCTCATCGCCAACTTCATGCGTGGGATCGACGCCGCTCTTATACAGCTTAATTTTTTCCTTATTCAGATCGAAGCCGATAACGTCGATCTTGCGGGCAAAGGCCACAGCAATGGGCATTCCAACGTAGCCGAGTCCGACGAGCGAGAGCTTTTCCTCTTTTGCAACCAGTCTTTCATACAGGCTCATTTATTTCTTTCTCCTTCGATTCTTATGATTTCTGTTAAATACTTTCCGATCACAATATTGCGGTCGAATTCGGATTCCACTTTTTTTCTGGCCATTCTGCCCATCTCCGCCTTTTTTTCGTGGGGAAGAGCTAAGAAGCGTTCAACCGTTTCAACGATCGCTCGGGCATCCTTGGGCTTGAAGCCAAAGCCGGACACGCCCTCGTCGAAGGTTTCCATGCAGCCGGGGATATTCGAGGCTAAAACAGGCCGTCCGCATGCGGATGCTTCAAGAAGAACGTTCGACATGCCCTCGTGGTATGAGGCGTGAAGAATGGCATGGCTTTTCTTATACCACTCATGGATATCACTCTGCAAGCCGACGTATTCGATAATGCCTTCATTTTGCGCGTTCTCAAGCTTTTTTAAATACTCTTCGCCGCTGTGACCGATAAGGCGTATGAGAACGTTTTTGCCCTTGAGCTGCCTGGCGGCTTCAAGAACCTCGTCGATGCCCTTATCCTTGATCATTCTTCCGACGACCGAGATCACGATAGGCGACTCGCTTTGAGGGTATTCCTCGAAGCAGTGCTTTTCAAGATTCACACCCGAACCCGGGATAACGTCGTGATCGACGGAGCAAATACCCTTGGATACGAAAAAATCGCAGTTGGTCCTGTTCTGAAAGAAGACCTTTTCTGCATGGCTCAGTCCGCGCTTATAAAGCGCCAAAGATATTTTCGATAGAATACCGGCATTCTCTATGGAATCGCCAAGTCCCGTTACGTTTGCAATATAGGGCACACCGAGCTTTGCGCACGAGATACCGCCATACGCGTTTGGTTTTATCGTGTAGGTCAGAGCAACAAACGGATCGATCTGTTTGATCTGCTTTTTATACTGCTTGCTAAGCATCAGATGAAAGCACGATCACTTCATAATCCCTGCATAAGGCTTTGAGCAGCTCAAGTCTGAAATTAACAAGGCCGCCCGTGCTGTTGCTGATAATGAGGATCCTTTTGTTCATATTTTCCCCCTGAACGTAGAATGGTCTTTGCTTCGGCAGCGCGAAGCGCATGCCTTGGCTGGTTGTTCCCATTGATAGTGATAATTATTTACCGGCCCTTTCTCAAAACCGAGCTTGCGCATGGACTCTGCAAAAACTATTCGTAGAGCCATTGCCGCCTGCGCTCGGGAATACGCATGTATTCGGGCTCCGAATGTTCAACGATCGCCAGTATAAACACAGTAATGATCCAATACGGCAAGCGTCTTGCAGCAAAGCCTGCCATGCTGTAGCCGTAAAGAACCAGGATGACCGGCAGCAGCATCGGCTCGTTTTTAAGTATTTTTGCCACCAATCTATAGGTGAACAAACCGAAAATGAAAAACCCAAACAGACCCGTTGCCGCCAAAATATCCAAGTAGCTGTTATGAAACTCACCCATACGAGTACTGGTGGTCAGATAAGTGTGGCAGCCGACTCCGAGCCCAAAGAACGGGCTTTTTTTAAACGTTCTGCCCAATTCTGACCAAAGACGGAATCTGCCCCACCCGTTCTTGTCGGAGCTGATCCAATCGTAAGCAAGAGCATAGAGCTTGTTTCTGAATATGTATATCAAACCTGCGGTGACGACAGCTCCGATCAGCAGGAACATGATCTTCCTCGATTTCGATTGCTGGAGACGCAGTACCCAAATAACGAACAAAACAAGAAAGCTTAAATAAACCGAAGCTTCGCCCGTTGAAGACTGAGTTTGGTTCATAAGGAAAAACGAAATATATGCCAATGGAGCATAAAGGATCTTCTTTTCCTTCAGCACCTTGTAAACAAACCAAAATACAAAGGCACATAGCGGAAGAGCGACCTGATGCGGATTGGTTCCGCCGCCGGAGTAGCGACTGGAATACCATATCTGCAGACCCATAAGAGACCTGCTGACATTCACGGAGTATTCATACAGGAAAAACTGCACCAAAGTTGACAATATACAGATCACGTTGAATAAACGGGCGATGTATTCCTTGCTGTTTCTGTTTAGATAGCAAAGCAAAGCATGGCTGATCAGTGCAAAATAAACCCATGTACGCCAGCCTGAGCGGCTTAATTCATTTGGTGCGATCAAAAGGCCGCAAAAGGAACCTATGAGAATAGCGAACAGGAAAGCGATAAAGAATCTTTCCAGATAAGTTATTCTTATGCTGCGATAATCGATGACCCTAAGCGACCAAATAAAAATCGCAAGCTCACCGGGACCGATCTTGGACCCGAATCGCAAGCTGGTCATTGGCGCTAAGATTGCGGCCGCTATCAAAAGCCAGTCCCATATTTTGATATATTTTATAGTGCGCATACTAAATCCACCGATATAACCAACCGCGGCTTCGCAGCACTCAGCTGGTTTCAGAGCGCCCTAAAACGCTTTTATAAAGCGAACTGCGGGCGACCCTCAAAATTACAACTTCAAAAGGCGAAAATATCCGCCATACTACCCGTGTTAAACCAAATGCTTCCATTATTCAAAGCATCTGCGAATGAGCTCAATAACAAGCTTCTGCTGCTCCTCGGTCATTTTATTGTCGCTCGGCAGGCAGAGACCGCGCTCAAAGATATCCATGCCAACGTCCAAAGCA
>CADBGC010000209.1 GCA_902794055.1 uncultured Eubacteriales bacterium
GCCGAGTATGCGCTCGGTTATGCTGTCTTTACCCCAAAGCAAAACGCTTTTTCTGCCCATGATAAGGCTCGATCTTTCGCGGTTGAGGTTCAAAACTATGCTTTTTATGCCCGAAACGGCGGAAACGAGGCGCGAAACGAGCTCGGCTTCGTTCTTTAATCGAGCGGCGGCGATGATAATAACCATGGTTTCGCCCGTGCAGGTCGAGCGCACCGCAAGATGGCGCAACACGCCCTTCCCCGTTCTTTCATTATAGGCCGGTATGCCGAAATCGTTTGCCCAGCTTGTGACGACCTCAAGCGCCTTGAGCGAAGCTTCGTTTTGCAAAAGGCAGTCCGCAGTTTCGATGACCCGATGGCTCTTTTCGCCGAGAGTGCCTGAAATGACCCTTGCGCCCTGCTGAGCGAAGCTGAAAACCGCCTTATTGCGGTAGCGAAGGGTTTGCGCAGAGGCGGCGCAGGAGCGCACCTCGATATTTTCAAAGCCCCCTATGCGGCGAAAGGCGTTTTCGACCTTCATGCGCTTGAATTCGAGCTGATGCGCATATTCCATGTGCATAATATCGCAGCCGCCGCAGCGCTTGAAATTCGGGCAGGCGGGTTCGATTCTGCTTGGGCTTTTTTCAAGCACCTCGATAAGCCTTGCCTCGGCAAAGCGCGGAGCGGTTTTGATGATCTGCGCCCGAACGCGCTCGCCCATGAGCGCCCCCTTCACGAACACGGCAAGACCGTCCGCCCTGCCCACGCCCTGCCCTTCCGAGCCATAGGAGGTTATCGAAAGTTCAACTGTTCTGTTTTCGTTTTTTTGTTCTATCACGGTTATTTTCTTGCTATTGCTATCAGTTTAACGTTTTCCCCACCGAGAAGGCCTCTGAGCTCGCTCATCAGCTCTTCAGAATTGTGCACGGAGAGCTCCTTCGGGGCAAGCTCGAGCTTGCGGGTCTCGGAGTTTGCGAAAACGACCTCCATATTGCCCGGGAAGCGGCGCAGCGCTTCTATAACGCGCTTTTTAAGAAGCTCGGTCTCCGCGGTGAAGTTCAGCGCAAGCCTGCGCGCATCGGCCTTGATAAGCGGCACGGCATCGTCCACCATCACGGTATTCGGCTTGTCCTCGCGCATGGACATGCGGCCGCTCAGTATCACCCGCTTATCCTTCAAAAGAAGCTGCGCGTATTTCTGATAGACCGTCGGGAATGCGAGAAACTCGACAGTTCCGTTCATATCCTCAAGAACGCCCGTTGCCATAATGCCCGAACCGTTCTTTATAGGCCTTGTTTTGACCGAGGCGATTATGCCGCCAACGCGAACGGCGCTTCCGTCCGTTATCGGACCGTTCTCCTCGGCATCGTTCAGCATTTTGCAGCTCTGCTTCAGCTCGGAAAGCTCTTTTTCGTATTCCATCAGCGGATGCCCGCTGATATAAACGCCCGTTGCTTCGTGCTCCATCGCAAGAAGCTCGGAAAGCACGAACTCGACCTTTGCCTCAGCGCCGAGCTCCATCTTGGGAGCGGCGCTGTCCTGAATATCGAAGAGTGAGAACTGCCCGAGCTCGATGCGCTTTCTTTCCGCGCCCGCCGAGGCGAGCTCGAGCTCGTAGTGACCCATAATGTATTTTCTTGAAACGCCGAAGCTGTCGAAGCAGCCCGCTTTGATCAGCCATTCAAGTGTGCGCTTGTTTATCGTGCCCGCGCGCTTAACAAAATCCGAAAAATCGCGGAAGCTTCCGCCTGTTTTACGCTGCTCGAGCACCTCGTTTATAACGCCCTCGCCAACGTTTTTTATGGCGGCAAGGCCGAAACGAATTGCGCCGTTTTCAACCGAGAAGCGCGCCAAGCTCGCGTTCACGTCCGGCGGAAGCAGCTTAATGCCGCGCTGCTTGCAGTAGCCGATGTAGGAAGCCACGGTGTCCTGAACGGTGATGAAGCTGTTTATAAGCGCAGTCATGAATTCAACGGGATAGAGGCATTTTAAAAGCGCGGTTCTGTAAGCCACAACGGCGTAGCAGGCGGCGTGCGCCTTGTTGAACGCGTATGATGCAAAATCCATCATTTCATCGAATATGCTTTCCGCCGCTTCCTTGGATACGCCGCGGCGAAGCGCGCCGTCCACGGTCACAACGCCGTTTTCCTCGATGCCGTAGATGAAGTTCTGCCGCTCCTTCGCCATTACGTCGTGCTTTTTCTTACTCATGGCGCGGCGAACAAGGTCGCTTCTTCC